>CAXBEL010000032.1:0-26431 GCA_963974735.1 uncultured Flavobacteriaceae bacterium
CCCAACACATACGCGTAGCCAAAATAGCACATGGCACAATCCGGATCCAGTTTTGTTGCATAATAAAAGGATCGAGCAGCTTCAGCGTGATTAAATCCATATGCCCAGACCATTCCTTGATTAAAATAAGTTTGAGCTTCTGGGTTACTTGTGGTTATGGGATAATTTACAGCATCCATTCCATCAAATAAAGGTGCTTTATTATCCGTTAAATACCAGTTGGAATCTGTTGTTTGAGGAGCACAGCCATATTGAGCCGCTATAGGTTTCTGGTTGATTATTCTATTTTCTGTATTGACATTCTTTTTACAACTAAAAAAGAATATAATAATCATGATATAAAAGGATAGTATTCTCATGATTGTAACTTTTGACTGATAACTAAAAGTACAAATAATTTTATAAGTTATTGTTTTTAAACAGTTTAAGTGGTTTTTGGAAGTGCTATTATTAAATTAAAACTGAAGAGGTATAATTTTTGAAAGGTAGAACTTAAATGTTTTATTTGTATTTTATTACCAATTGGAAACACCTGCTATGAAGTATTTTGTAAAAGAAGATTCTATTGTTCGTGAGATCTGGGGCAAGAGTGATACAGTGCTTCTGATTTTTGCCGGAGCAGCAGCAGAATTCGCTTTAAATAAAGCAGTGGACTGGTTATACTACACAGGGAAATTACCAGCTGATCCTCTTGGACGTTTATTTTCGACTGTGGGTTATGCCAGAAAGATAATTTTTGCCCAAGAGGATTCGGCTTTAAAAAGCATTGATTTTATATACAATATCCATCAAACTTTAGAAGAAAAGCGGGAAAGCACAATACCGGATTGGGCTTATCGAGATGTCCTTTTCATGCTTATTCATTATTCCATTGCTGCCTACGAAGTGTTGGAAAGAAAACTTACTCTTCAGGAAAAAGAAGAGGTCTACGATGTGTTTTACAGATTTGGGAAAAGGATGCAGTTAAAGGATTTAGCATCAAATTATACAGATTGGTTGATACAGCGTGAAAAACACATCAATGAGAATCTTGTTAAAAGTGCATACACTGAAGACTTATTTATACAATATAAAAAGCATCTGGGTGCTATTAGATATTTTGTTTTAATTGAATCTCAGAAACTAATGATTCCTAAAAGAGTGCGCGAGTTGTTGGAATTCGAAAAATTTTCGATTCTAACTTTGGCTATTCCCTTTTACAAACTCAGCCGACTTTTAAATCTGGACAGCATCATCAAGAAATTGTTGCTTCCACAGAAATACGAAAGAGAGATAGGAGAGATTGACGTGGTGGTTTAAGTATTTATGAAAATCGCCCCTACAGAATTTAAAATGTAAAAATGCGGCCTTTTGGCCGCATTTTTTATGACTTAATATCTCAATCTTAAATCTAAATTATCGTACTCTGACCCATATGAATATTCCTGAAATTGATATTACTGTCTTCAGGATGAATTATATAGTCTGCAATAAAATCACCAACTTTTGAAGTAGGGAAGGGGTGTTCTGGATTGATGTCACCAGTGGTTATGCCCAATTCCAAAGACTTTACTACCGCTTTTTCAACGGTATCCGCTTCTTTGTGCAAGTTTAAATGTCTTAACAACATAGCAACAGAAAGAATAGATGCTAAAGGATTGGCGATATCTTTACCTGCAGCCTGAGGATAAGAACCGTGAATAGGCTCAAAAAGGGCATTTTCATTTCCTACAGAAGCAGAAGCTAAAAGACCGATTGACCCGCCTATTACACTGGCTTCATCACTAATAATATCTCCAAAAAGATTTTCAGTTAAAATAACATCAAACTGACTCGGATTTAGAATCATCTGCATAGCAGCATTATCTACAAAAAGAAAATCCAGTTCAACGTCTTTGTATTCTTTAGCTATCTCCGTAACGGTTTTGCGCCATAAACGTGACGTTTCCAGAACATTAGCTTTGTCAACTAATGTAAGTTTCTTTCTTCTGTTTTGAGCTTCTTTAAAGGCTAAGTGCGCAATTCGTGATATTTCCTCGACAGAATAAGAACATTCATCACTCGCAATTTGTCCGTCTTCGCTTAGGTTCTTCTCGCCAAAATAAATTCCGCCAGTTAATTCTCTGTAGATAGAAATATCAGTCCCTGTTATAATTTCCCGCTTTAAAGGAGATTTATCCAACAAGCGATCGTAAGCTTTTACGGGGCGAATATTACAGAATAATCCCAAGGATTTTCTTAATCTTAAAAGCCCTTGTTCTGGTCTAACTTTAGCCGAAGGATCATTATCATATTTAGGATCACCTATGGCGCCAAACAGAATTGCATCACTCTGCTCACATATATCAATGGTTTTCTCAGGTAAAGGATTACCCGTTTCATCTATTGCCACAGCACCCACTAATGCCGTAGTATATTTAAATGTGTGATTGTATACATCTGCAATAGCATCTAAAGCTTTTTTTGCCTGTGCTGTGACTTCAGGACCTATACCATCACCCGAAAGAACTGCTATTTTAAATTTCATAACTTTTTTCTTTAATACACTGTAGGGGAATCATCAATGGATTCCCCTACAGCAACACTAATAATATTTTGTTTTTAAATAGCCTGCTCTTGTTCAAAAGCTTCTATTTTATCCTTTTTGCTTATTAAGAAATCGATATCATCATAACCATTAATAAGACAGACTTTTTTGTAAGGGTCTATGTCAAATTCACTAACGCCTATCTCTGTATTGAGCTTTTGATTTTCAAGATCGATAGTCAGTTGTGTATCTGGATTTTTCTTAATGGTCAAAAGTAATTCTTTTAAATAATCGGCCGAAACCTGTATGGGCAAAATGCCATTATTTAATGCATTTCCTTTAAAAATATCTGCAAAGAAACTACTTATGATAACTTTAAAACCATACCCTCCCAATGCCCAGGCGGCATGTTCACGACTGGATCCACAACCAAAGTTATCTCCCGCAACTAATATAGAACCTGAATAAGTATCATCATTTAATACAAATTCCTTATTCTCACTTCCATCTTTATTAAAACGCCAATCCCTAAACACATTGTCACCAAATCCCTGTTTATTGGTTGCCTTTAAAAAGCGTGCAGGTATAATCTGATCGGTATCGATATTCTCAATAGACAAAGGTACAGCGGTATCTGTTAATTTGATAAACTTTTCCATTTAATTGAGATTTTTAGTGATGTCAATTATTTTACCTTCAACTGCAGTTGCAGCGGCCATAAGTGGGCTTGCTAAAATTGTGCGAGCTCCTTGTCCTTGGCGGCCTTCAAAATTTCTATTTGAAGTAGAAACGCAGTATTCACCTGCGGGAATTTTATCATCGTTCATTGCAAGACATGCAGAACAACCCGGTTGTCTTAAAGCAAATCCCGCTTCAGTAAAAATCTTATCCAATCCTTCTTCTACTAGCTGCTTAGCAACCTGCTGTGATCCGGGTACAAGCCATGCATTTACATGCGGAGCTTTTTGTTTTCCTCTTACATAATCAGCAGCAATACGAAAATCTTCTATACGTGAATTGGTACAACTTCCGATAAACACATAATTAATAGATTTATCTATTAGGGATTCCCCTTTTTTAAAGCCCATATAGTCTAAAGACTTTTCTAAATTGGCATCCTCTTTAATTGGAATTCTCCCGGTTACTTTTATTCCCATTCCAGGATTGGTTCCATAGGTAATCATAGGCTCTATGTCACCGGCATCAAAGGAATATTCCTGATCAAAAACAGCATCATTGTCTGTAGGAAGTGTTTTCCAATACCCCAATTTCTTATCCCATTCTGCACCTTGTGGTGCACATTTTTTTCCTTGAATGTATTTAAAAGTGGTTTCATCTGGGGCGATCATTCCTCCCCGAGCACCCATTTCTATACTCATATTGCAGACCGTCATTCGACCTTCCATGCTCATATCTTCAAATACATTACCAGCATACTCGCAAAAATAGCCTGTACCGGCATTTGTACCCAATTGAGAAATTACATAAAGGATCACATCTTTAGGAAGTACTCCTGGTTTTAATTTACCATTTACGTTTACTCTAAGCTTTTTTGGTTTATCCAGCAATAGACATTGGCTAGCGAAAACTTGAGCCACTTGACTTGTACCAATACCGAAAGCTATCGTACCAAAAGCACCGTGAGTAGAAGTATGGCTGTCACCACAAACCATAGTCATTCCTGGTTGGGTAATTCCTAATTCTGGAGCCATAACGTGCACTATGCCATTATATTTATGACCTAATGCGTAAAGAGTAATACCGTGCTTTTCACAGTTTTCTGAAAGCTTCTTTAGTTGATTGCGAGAAAGGGCGTCACGAACAGGAAGATGTTGATCTACTGTAGGCGTGTTGTGATCTGCTGTAGCGACAATCTGATCTGGGCGCGCAACAGGAATACCACGCTCCTCCAGTTCTGCAAAAGCCTGCGGACTTGTCACCTCGTGAATAAGATGTTTATCTATATATAAAATCTGAGGGCCATTAGAAATGGAATCGACCACATGGGCATCCCAAACCTTATCAAAAAGTGTTTTACCTGCCATAATTTATGCTAAAGCTTCTGTTTGAATCTTAGTGATTTTCATTATTTGATGAATATCATCATCAATAACCTCTTTTTTACGATCGGCAAAGTTCAGAAATTCTTTGTAAACAACATCCAATTGATTTTTAGTAAGCTCATAACCTACTTTTTTAGAACGGTAGGCTAGGGCAGCACGACCACTTCTAGCGGTTAGAACTATTGCGCTTTCTGTAACACCTACTTCTTCAGGATCAATAATTTCATAAGTTTCCCGATTCTTAATCATTCCATCCTGATGAATACCAGAGCTATGTGCAAATGCATTAGAGCCTACAATTGCTTTATTGGGTTGAACAAGCATTCCCATTTTTTCGCTTACCATCCTGCTTGTATCATATAAGAGTTTTGAATTTATTCCGGTATCCAAATTTAAATAGGGATGCTGTCTTAAAATCATAACCACTTCTTCAAGAGAAGTATTTCCTGCACGTTCGCCAATACCATTAATGGTACATTCAATTTGTCTTGCGCCATTAATCACACCGGAGATTGAATTAGCAGTGGCCAAACCAAGATCATTATGACAATGACAAGAAAGAATGGCTTTTTCAATACCTTTTACATTCTCTTTTAAATACTTGATTTTAGCTCCATATTCTTCCGGAAGGCAATATCCCGTTGTATCAGGAATATTGAGAACAGTTGCACCAGCCTTTATAGCTGCTTCACAAACTCGGGCTAAATATTCATTGTCTGTTCTACCGGCATCCTCTGCATAAAACTCAACGTCTTCTACAAAACTTTTAGCGTAAGAAACGGCCTCTATGGCTCGTTGTAATATAGCTTCCCTGTTAGATTTAAATTTGTGAAGTATGTGTGAATCACTGGTTCCTATCCCTGTATGAATACGCGGTTTTTTGGCATATTTTAGGGCTTCGGCGGCTACTTCTATATCTTTTTTAACTGCTCGTGTAAGACCACAAACAGTTGCGTTTTTGACTATTCTTGCAATCTCTTGAACAGATTTAAAATCTCCCGGACTGGAAACAGGGAATCCCGCTTCGATCACATCAACACCCAGTTCATCGAGACGTTCTGCAATAACCAGTTTTTGGGTTGTGTCTAATTTACAACCCGGTACTTGCTCTCCATCTCGTAGGGTAGTGTCAAAAATTTGGACTTTGTTATCGCTCATAATGCTTTTATTCTCAATTTTACAGTGAATATATATATTGGTAGTACATTTGAAGAAGGTATTCTGTAAAAGGGTACGATGTTTAAGGGAAAATAACAATTTTTAAACAACTGTTAATCAGTTTTTTATGCGTAAAATCATTACAACGGCAAATGAACAAAAAGATCCTCTCTTTACTTTAGTAAAGTCATTGTCCAAGTCTGAAAAGCGACAATTCAAACTCTATGTTGGGCGTCTTGAAGGTAATGCAGATTCAAAATATCTACAGCTTTTTAATCTGCTGGAGAAAATGAAGAAATATGATGAAGCCGAAATTTTAAATAAACGCATTGTAAAAAAACAACAGCTTTCTAATCTAAAAGCACATCTATACAAGCAGATTTTAATAAGCTTGAGATTGAGTCCGGCACATCAAAATATTAGGGTTCAAATACGGGAACAACTTGATTTTGCGACCGTTCTTTATCAAAAAGGTCTTTACCAACAAAGTTTAAAACTGTTGGAGAAAGCCAAGCATATGGCCATTGAAAATGAAGAGAAAAATGTGGCCTACGAGATAGTAGAACTGGAGAAGGTGATTGAATCTCAGTACATCACCAGAAGTATGAGTACAAGGGCTGAAGAGCTTACTCATGAAGCCGAAGTATTAAGTCAACAAAACTTGATGACCAGTAAATTATCCAATCTATCCTTACAGCTTTACGGTATTATGTTAAAGATGGGTTATGTAAGAAGTGATGATGAGAAAAAGGAAATAACCAAATTCTTTAATGAGAAGCTTCCTGAAGTGGACATAGATGATCTGGGTTTTAGAGAGAAGTTATGGCTTTATAAAGCCCATTTGTGGTATAGCTTTTTAATTCAGGATTTTCTTTCATGCTATAGATATGCTACCAGATATGTGGAATTATTTGAGGAAAGTCCAAAAATGATCGCACGTAATCCAGTTTTTTATTTAAAGGGAAATCATTATTTATTAGAGTCTTTATTTTATCTCCACCACCATACCAAGTTTAAAGAAGTTCTTGATAAACTTCAAGAGAAATTAAAAGACCCAGAATTCCCAAAAGGGGATAATCTTGAAACTTTAGAGTTTTTATACGTGTATAGTAACATGTTGAATATGAAGTTTATGATTGGGGACTTTACTACAGATGATGGTCTTGTGGAAAAAATATTAAAAGGACTTAAGGATCTCGGTAAACGCATGGATCAGCATCACATAATGGTTTTTTATTATAAGATAGGAAGTCTGTATTTTGGGGCGGGAGAGCATAAAAAAGCTATTCTCTATTTAGAAAAAATAATCAATAATAAATCCCTTAAGATGCGGGAGGATTTAATGTGTTTTGCACGTATACTAAATCTCGTGGCACATTATGAAGCTGGTCTGGATTATCATCTGGAATCTCTTTTAAAAAGCACCTATAAGTTTCTTATCAAGATGAATGATATGCACGAGGTACAACGCGAAATGATCAAGTTCTTGAGAAGACTGGGTGATATTTTTCCTTCAGAAATAAAAGAAGAATTTAAAAAATTGAGAAAGCAACTCGAAGTTTATGAGAATGATCCTTATGAGCGTCGCGCTTTTTTATATCTCGATATTTTATCCTGGCTGGATAGTAGAATTGAAAATCGTCCGGTGGCAGATATCATTCGTGAAAAAGCTCTCGTATTGATTCGCTAATGTCAAATTCTTCTTTTTTAAAAAATCTTGCTCAGTTAAATCTTGCCATGCTGCTCATCAGTACGAGCGGTGTATTGGGACGGTCCATTGATCTTTGGCCTCCAGTTACCATTGGTTTTAGAGCTATTCTCGCAGCTTTGTTACTGTACGCTTTCTTAAGATGGAAAAAAATAAAGTTATTAATTCACTCAAAAGATCGTCTTACCATATTGCTTGGAGGTATTTTAATGGGTTTGCATTGGGTGGCTTATTTTCAGGCGTTGCGATTGAGTAACGTGGCAATAGGAATGCTAACTATTTATACTTACCCAACTTTTACAAGCATCTTAGAACCTCTTGTTTTGAAGAGTAAATTCCAAAAAATTCATCTGCTTTTAGGTTTATTGGTTTTAGTGGGAATTAGCTTTCTAATTCCTGCTTTTGATTTTGAAAATGAATATACACAAGCGGTAGGATTTGGCCTATTATCTGCAGTAGCCTATGCTTTGCGAAATATATTAATGAAGAAGCAGGTAGAAAATTATCACGGAAGTCTTTTGATGTGGTATCAAATGATAATTATAGGATTTTTGCTGATTCCTTTTGGACTAAGCGCCAATCTCAATGAAGTTTTTGAAGAACTCCCATTCATTTTATTATTAGCTTTAGTAACTACCGCCATTGGGCATACTTTGTTCCTAATGACCTTTAAACATTTTAATATAACAACAGCAAGTATAATAAGCAGTACACAACCTATCTATGGTATTTTAATAGGTATGATGTTTCTGGGAGAATATCCACAATGGAAAACAGTTTTGGGCGGAGCTTTAATTTTAAGTGCGGTAGTAGTTGAAAGCCTTAGGGAAATGCGTAAAGCAAAAGCAGCAAGTTTAGAATCCTAACATATTAATCTACACAGGCTTTCCAAATAGCATCATATGCAGGAGGCGGAGCAATTAATTGCAATTGTTCTTTACGCACAGGATGAATAAGCGCTAATTTTCTGGAATGTAAATGAATACTTGCGTCTTTATTACTTCGGTCATAACCATATTTTAAATCCCCTTTTATAGGACATCCTATTGAAGCCAACTGGGCCCTTATCTGATGATGTCTGCCCGTATGTAAATCAATCTCCAGCAAGTAATACCGATTTAATTTTTTAATAACCCGGTAGTCTAAAATTGCTTTTTTACTATCTGGTACTTCTTTAATATGAGCGTAGGACTTATTTTGTTTGGGGTTACGCTTTAAATAATGAATAAGCGTTGCTTTAATTTCAGGCGGAGCATTTTGAACAACTGCCCAGTATGTTTTTTTGGCTTCTTTCTCTGCAAAAAGTTTATTAAGTCTGGGGAGTGCTTTTGAAGTTCTGGAGAAAACAACAATTCCACTTGTTGGCCTATCCAGACGGTGTACAACACCTAAATAAACTGCTCCCGGTTTGTTGTACTTTTCAGCTATATATGACTTTACAACTTCGCTGAGAGGTTTGTCGCCAGTTTTATCGCCTTGTACAATATCCCCAGGTCTTTTATTCACCACGATGAGATGATTATCTTCATAAAGAACCTGAAGATTTTCTTTAGTACTGTATTGATTTGAAGTTGAAATGACTTTAATAAATTTTAATACTGTTCATCATCACTGGGAAAATCCTTGCTCTTCACATCATCAATGTATTGCTTAAATGCACCCGTCATTTCATCGTATAAATTGAGATAGCGTCTTAAAAAACGTGGATGAAATTCGTGTGTCATACCTAACATATCATGCATAACCAATACTTGACCATCCACGCCCTTTCCTGCCCCTATACCAATTATTGGGATTGTAAGGCTTTCAGCAACCTCTTTAGCTAATTTGGCAGGTACTTTTTCTAATACAATTGCAAAACAACCTAATCGTTCAAGCATCAAAGCATCTTCTTTCAGTTTTTCTGCTTCTTCTTCTTCTTTTGCCCTTACTGTATAAGTGCCAAATTTATATATGGATTGAGGCGTAAGCCCAAGATGTCCCATAACAGGAATTCCCGCATGTAAAATACGCTTGATCGATTCCTTAACTTCTTTACCTCCCTCTAATTTTACAGCGTGCCCACCACTTTCTTTCATAATACGAATAGCAGAGCGCAAAGCTTCTTTAGGATCACTTTGGTAACTCCCAAAAGGTAAATCGACAACAACAAGTGCTCTTGTTATTGCCCTTACTACAGAAGTAGCGTGATAAATCATTTGATCTAATGTAATAGGCAATGTGGTTTCATGACCCGCCATTACATTAGAGGCAGAATCACCAACTAAAATAACATCGATGCCAGCGCGATCTACAATTGTTGCCATTGTAAAATCGTATGCGGTGAGCATAGAAATTTTCTCACCTTCACTTTTCATTTCGGTGAGGGATTTTACAGTAATGCGTTTGTACTCTTTTTTGGCAGTAGACATAAATGCTTTTTCTTTTGTTGCAGGTAAAAGTAGTAAATTCGGAATTTACTAGCTAAAGCTCTTATATTTTAAAAATATGAAAAACTATCTGCCTTTTATTTTATTCCTTTTAATGGTTTTAGGAAAAACCAATGCGCAGACCAGCGAGGATGCTAAAAAGACAATTGAAGAATTTTTTATAGCTTTTCACAAGCAGGATACAACGGCTTTAAAAGCTTTAGCATATACAGACATAAATATGCATTCTATAAGCACGGATAAGGAGGGAAATACCGTCCTGCATAATATGCCTTATTGGGATTTTTTAAAGTCAATAGCATCCATTCCAGAATCAACTAAATTTGAAGAACGGCTTACAGGCTATGAGGTTCAATCTGATGGAAAGATGGCTAATGTATGGACTCCTTATTTATTTTTTCTTAATGATAAAATGAGTCATTGCGGAGTTAATAATTTTCAATTGATTAGTATTGAGGGTACTTGGAAAATATTTTATATCGTAGATACTCGGTCCACTGAGAATTGTAAATAAAGATTATTCGGTAAAAACCAATAAATTAGTTACTTTGGCTCAGTTCTCTATGGGGTTTTTCTCCCAACGCAATTCTAATTTTTAAACTTATAAATGAGAATACTGTTTAACGGGATAATTTTACTTTTTCTTTTGCTCAATGGTGGGAGAACTATGAGTTATGCTCAAAAAACAAATAATGCTAATGATGGTGTTAGGCCAGGTACAGGATTTGATATAAGATTTATAAATCCTCTAAATTGGGAAAAATCTTCAACTGTTTATGGCAATGCTTCGGTAATTTTTAAGCAAACAAGTGTAGATAAGCAGTCAGTTGATAACTTGTCTAATGGAATTAATCAACCTGAAACGTTCTATGTAAATTCTGCATATGATTTCGAAAAAGATATTCTCAAAGCAGATTCTTCAAATTTTTATTCCAGTCAGTATAGCCACGCTTATAATCAACTAGTGGATAATGCCCGTAAAGATGACTTTTTATATGTATACTCTTCTTTCCTCCATCCTGTTTTTAAATCTAGCCTAAAAGGTTCTGTAATAAATGAGACATTCCAAGACGCTGTAAGTAGGTTAGGCAGAGATATTACACCAGAAGGATTTGTTGCTAACTTCGGTACACATTATCTAAATGAAGTGACCTATGGAGGACACTTTTTGATTCGACATATAATAAGTAAAAAGGATTTTGTCAATTCGCCCTATAACAAAACAGAATTTAAGGAAGCCTTAAAAAATGCAATAGAAGGACTGCAAACCACTGGTGTTAATCCTGATCCCTATATAAAATTAGGCAACCCACAATATTTTAATGTTGGTGGTGATGAAGGTTTGATCTGGTATAAAGAATGGAAAGCATCGGTAGTAAAAAATCCTAAAGCGATAGACGCATCAACTAAACGAATAAGTGCTCTATTAACCCAACAGAATTTTCCTGAATTAGATAGTCTTTCAGTTAAAAGAAAATTGTTAGATAAAACTATTGATCAAATTATAGAGCAGGCTCTCAGGGCTCAGCACAAACCTATAACTAATGATTATTACCAGAAATACTCTTTACAATTTAGACAGACGGCTATTTCAATAATTAAAAAAAGTACAGGTAAAGATAATAAGAAGGATACTCCTTATGTGGGAGATATATTTATAGGTGCTTTTACAGAAAATAGTGATGTAATAAAAACAGCTCCGATAATAGAAAGGGGAGGAGTAGATACAGAATCATTAATAACAGATGAGGAGGTTCTACTTAATAAAATGCTGGATATAATTGTTTCTCCAGAAAATCTTAAAGCAAGTTTTGTTAGTGTGTGGGACGATACAAAAAAGTTAGTAAAAGCTGAAGACAGAACTACTTTAATGGTAACGGGAACTGAGGAAGCTAAAACTTATTTTAAGGATGCGTTAAATCAGAAAATTGAAAAGGAAATTCAAATAGAAACTATTGACAAAGATATTTTTCAGATTAAATACAGCTTAGAAAAGTTAGAAGAGCAATCAAAATTGACCTTGCCTAATGCCTCCTATAATTATGTAATGGATTCTGAACTGGTATCTGCTGCATCGGTGGGAGATATAGAGAAACTCAAGCAATTATATGCTCAAGGTGCTAATAGAACAGCTTTAGGAGTTGTGCGTGCGGTTATCCAAAATCAAAATGATCCCAATATTCTCAATGCAGTTTTAGACGAAGGTGTAAAGCCTACAGATAGCGATCTTGACCTGGCTTTTGATCCAGATTATTTTACAAGGGAAAAGGCACTTATTTTATTGGAAAGAGGTGCTAAACCTAAAAATAATATGATTTATAAGGCAGTTGCCTACAGAGAACCAGACGTTATTTATGCGTTGCTGAGAGAAGGCGCAATTCCTGTAAATAATGATCTTGAATTTGCAACAAGTCTCAATGATTACAAGCTGGTAAAATCTTTATTAAGTAGAGATTATGACGATTTTACCGCTGGAGAAAAGGAACTTGCGCTCGCCGTCGAAAACGGGGATATGGAGATGGTAGATCAATTTATTAAATATGGAGCAAAAGCAGATGCGAGTATTTTAAAAACGGCTGCTGAGCAAAATAAAAAGGAACTTCTTGATAAAATTGTTACCGTAACAGCGCCCAGTCCTAAAGCACTAGAAGTTGCAGCACTGGTGGATAATAATGATTTATTTGATTATTTTATAAGAAAGGATGCCAAATTAGAAAGCAATAAAGCGGTAGAGATAGCCATTGATAATGATAATATGAAAATTTTAGATTTGGCACTTAAAAATGGGGGTGAACCTACAGAAGCGTTAAGTTATGCCATTAATAACAAACGTAGCGAAGCTGTAAAATTTAGCTTAGAAAATAAGGCTGAACCTGAAAAGGCTTTTCAATTTGCAGCTTCCAATAATGATAATGATCTTTTTGAAAAGCTATTGACCAATTATGGAGGTAAACCGGAAGATGCTTTACAAGCAGCAGTAAATACAGATAATGACGAATTAGCAGAATATATTTTTGAAAAAGATTTTGAGTTAAGCATTCCTGAAGATCAAGTAACAAAGGCTGTTGATAATCAGAATTTAAAAATGGTCAAACTTTTAGTGGATAAAGGTGGTGATCCCAATCAAGGTATTCAAAGTGCAGTTAATAATGAAAATCTGGAAATCACCTCCTTTCTTCTGCAAAATGGAGCAGTTGTCACAGATTCTAAAACTTTAATTAGTGCGGTAAAAAATAGAAATGATGAATTGGTCAGTCTATTACTTGATTTGGGCAAAGCAGATCCCAATGAGGCTTTACAGGAGGCAATAGAAATTGATGAACCTCAAATAATTCAACAATTGCTTGAAAAAGGAGCGAATGTAAATAATGAGTTGGTAACTAAAGCCATTGAGATTGCTTCTGAAGAAGTTGCTTTAGAATTATTAAATAAAACAGAAGAAGTCGATCCAGCTTTACTTTCAAAAGCTTCAAGAAATGGAATGACTCAAGTTATAAAGGAATTATTGGCAAAAGGAGTGGACCCTCAAGATGGCTTGTTACCAGCTATATTATATAAACAAACCGATGTGGTAAGACAACTTCTGGTTGCAGGTGCAGAACCCGATTTCCGAATGTTAAAAAACGCTATTAATTATCATTTTACAGATGGTGTTGTTGCCATCCTTAATAGTGGGATTATTAAAAAATTAGAAGATGAGAATGGAAATACTCCGCTACATCTTATAGCGCTGAATTATAAAACGGATGATCTTAGAATGGCAGATATATTTATTGAACAAGGTGCCAATGTAAACGCTAAGAATCAAAATGGAGAAACACCGCTTCACCTTGCGGTAAGAGGAGGAATACGTTATTTACCATTAATTGAAAAATTAATAAACAAAGGAGCATTAGTTGAAGCTAAAACCTATGACAACAAAACTGTAATAGACTATACAAGGGACAAAGATGTCAGATCCCTGATTAAAGATTCTGAGGTAAACTAAATTAGCAATCACTCAACGCTACATTGACTGCAAGACCCCCTTCACTGGTCTCTTTATATTTTGTGTTCATGTCCTGTGCAGTCTGCCACATTGTTTCAATGACTTTGTCTAAAGGAACCTTTGCATTTCTTGCATCGGTGTCAAGTGCCATTTCACACGCATTAATTGCTTTTATCGCCCCCATTGCATTACGTTCAATACACGGAATTTGAACTAGTCCGCCTATAGGATCACAAGTGAGTCCCAGATGATGCTCCATAGCAATCTCGCTCGCCATTAATACCTGTTCTGGAGTACCGCCCATGAGTTCTGTTAGCGCACCTGCAGCCATTGCACTAGACACACCTATCTCTGCTTGGCAACCGCCCATTGCAGCTGAGATTGTTGCTCCCTTTTTAAACAAACTTCCTATTTCTCCTGCGACAAGCATAAACTGCCTTACATCATCAAAGTTTGCATCGTGATTTTCAATCACCATATAGTACATCATAACTGCAGGAATAACTCCAGCACTTCCGTTAGTAGGAGCTGTGACGACCCTTCCCAGTGATGCATTTACTTCGTTTACTGCCAATGCAAAACAGGAAACCCATTTAAGGATTTGACGAAATTTAATTTCCTGAGCTCGAATAGTCTCTATCCATTCCTGTGAATTGCTATAGGGTTTGTCACCAACTAAATTTTTATGGGAGTCAAAAGCCCTGCGACGCACGTTAAGTCCACCGGGCAAAGTACCTTCAGTATGGCAACCGGTGTACATAGAATCGAGCATAACATCCCAAATTTGACCTAAGCGCTCATTTATATCTTCAAAGCTTGCCAGAGAAAGTTCATTTTCTAAAACAATCTCAGAAATCTTCTTCTGTTCCTGCTCACAGTAGGCTAACAACTCCTTACCTGTTTGAATAGGAAATGGGAAGCCTTCTAATTTTTCTTTTTGTTTTTTTGCTCTTAATCGTTCTTTCTGAACTACAAATCCACCTCCAATAGAGTAAAATGTATCTGTAGTTTTTTTCCCATTGTTTAGTACTGCACGAAAGGTTATACCGTTGGGATGAAACTCTTTAAATTTTCTGTTGAAAACTATATCTGTTGCAGGGTTGAAAACCACTTCTTTTTCAGAATCAAAAGAGAGTTGATTGCTTTCTTTTATGCGGGAAATCACATAGGGGATTTCTTCTATGGGAAATAATTGAGGATCCAATCCCTCCAATCCCAATTGTATTGCTATATCTGTAGCGTGCCCTTTACCTGTAAGAGATAGGGAACCATATAATTCTACCTTAATACTTTCAACTTTGTCAAAATTACCCTTCTCTTTTAATTTACTTATCCATCTGCGTGCTGCTCTCCATGGTCCTAAAGTGTGCGAACTTGATGGTCCAACACCTATTTTAAGCATATCAAAAATACTGATGCTTTCTATCTTACTCATAGTTGAATTTTGTGAGGGTAAAGATAGTATTTCAATACACAAACTAAATAATTCTTACAAATCATGATATAGGAAAATATCCAATTAATTGGATATTTTCCATACATTTGAAATATGGAAATATCAGATATATTTAAAATAAAAAAAGCGGAAGCCCGGCATATGCTTCCCGCTACTGCGCAAACAGGATTTACTAGTCCTGCTACACATTACTTAGAACCTAAAATAGATTTAAATAAAGAATTGGTTATTAATCGAGATGCTACTTTTTTTGTACGTATCAGTGGAGATGCGTACGCTCATTTAAACATATATTCTGAGGATGTTTTAATTGTAGATAGATCACTTAAGTTAAACAGCAATAATTATGGTGTAATCATTAAAGAGGGGGAATTTAAAATTGCACAAATTACTAATAATCCCGGTGAAGGCCCTTTTGAGGTATGGGGAGTTATTACCTATGTTATTCATAATGTACGATGATAGCGTTAATAGATTGTAATAGTTTTTACGCTTCATGTGAACAAGTTTTTAGACCTGATCTCTATGGAAAACCTATAGTGGTACTCAGCAATAATGATGGTTGTGTTATTGCAGCAAATAAAGAGGCAAAATCCCTTACCCAAATCCCTATGTTTGAGCCGGTATTTAAGATAAAGCAGCAGTTAAAAAATGAAGGAGTAGCTTTTTTCTCTTCAAATTATACATTGTATGGCGAGATGTCTCAACGCGTAATGAATATTTTAAAAACCTTTTCACCTCAGGTAGAGGTATATAGTATAGATGAATCTTTTATAGATCTTTCAGGAATGGGACATGTAAATTTAGAGGAATACGGCTATCAAATAAGGCAAACAATATTAAAGCAAACAGGATTGCCTGTGGGTGTGGGTATAGCACCTACTAAGGTATTGGCAAAATTAGCAAATAGGATATCAAAAAAAATAATAGGTTGCCAACAAGTGTTTTTAATAAACTCTGAAAAAAAGCGCATTAAAGCCTTAAAAGAATGTGATATTAAAAAAGTATGGGGCATAGGCAGACAACATGCAAAACGGCTTAAATCTATTTCAGTTAATAATGCTTATGAATTTACCCAACTTCCTTTAAGCTGGGTACGTAAAGAGATGACAGTTGTGGGGGAGCGTATCTGGAGGGAATTAAATGGAGAGCAGGCGATAGAATTTAAAGAGCTCCCAAAGCCAAAAAAAGGAATAGGAACTGCAAAATCTTTTGGTAAGAAATTAGAAGACTTAAGTCTTATAGAAGAAGCCTGTGCCTACTACATAAGTGAAGTAAGTGAGGTTTTACGCAATCAACAATCCTGTGCGTCTTATTTACAGGTTTTTTTACATACAAATTACCACAGTGAGAGGGATAAGCAATATTCTAATAGTATTACAGTGACTCTACCTATCCCCACACATAATACGTTTGTTATTATTTCTGAAGCAAAAAAGGCATTACATAGTATATACAGACCGGGGTATAGATATAAAAAAGTAGGTGTAAATCTTAGTGGTATCATACCTCAGCATTGTGTACAAGGAAATTTATTCTCTCAACCTTCAAAAATTGATAATAAAAAACTTATTGGTATAGTGGATGACTTAAATAAAAAATATGGAAAAGCAAAAGTAATGAGTGGGCTATTAGGGGTTCGGCAAAAGGATTGGGAACTGGTTAAAAATGATCGAAGCCCGCGTTATACCACACAATGGGATGAATTAATCACAATTAAATAGCTTATAATCTTCCCTTTATTCTTTAACTAATTTAAGCATGGTAATGAATCTGATTAAATTAAAACACCGCTTCAAAGCGGTGTTTTAAATAATAAAAAATGTTATTTAGGGAACAAGAACCACGCGAAAACGTGCCTTATTGCTAATCATTTTTTCAAAAGCTTCTTCTACATCATCTAGTTTAAATGTTTCAATCATAGGTTTTGTGTCTGTCATAGCACTAAACTTTAATGTGTCTTCACTGTCTATAGCGGTACCACTTGCCCAACCTGAAATAGATTTTCTACCCATTATTAATTGTAAAGTTGAAACTTCTACAGGTTCGCCTGTTGCACCAATGCATAGCAGTTCCCCATTAGGAGCAAGACCATCAATCACAGAACTAATAGCTTCGGCATTAGGTGCTGTAGCTACTATAAGATCGGCTCCACCCAATTTTTGTAATTCTTTTACGGGATCTTGTGAGTCTGTGTTGATATAGTGATGAGCACCTAATTTTTCTGCTAGATCTTTCTTACTGTCAGATGTTGAAATAGCAACTGTTTTCATTCCCATTTTATTGGCATATTGTATTGCCAAATGACCCAAACCTCCAATACCTTGAACGGCTACCACGTCACCAGCCCGCAGTTTACTGTTGCGCATTCCATTATAAACTGTAATTCCCGCACAAAGTAGGGGAGCAGCCTCTTCAGAAGAAAGATCTTCAGGAATTAAGGCTACGGCTTCTTGTGGAGCTGTCATATATTCTGCATAACCTCCATCATAAGAAATTCCGCAGATTTTGGCATTTTCACAATTAATAAATTCGCCTCTTCTACAAGGCTCGCATGTAAAGCAATGACCACCATGCCAACCCACACCTACACGTTGTCCAGCTTCCCATTGAAAAACATTCTCACCTACAGATTCTATTGTTCCTACAACCTCGTGACCTGGGATTCTTGGATAGTCTATTCCTGGAAAATGCCCCTCTTTAACCATATTGTCACTATGGCAAATTCCGCAGGCTTCCACCTTTATTAAAACCTCATTATCCTGAGGCGAAGGAGTATCCCTTTCAATTATTTCAAAATCAGCTCCTGGTTTAGGTACTTGTACAGCTTTCATAGTTGGTTTTTTAAATTTTAGGTCTGAATTTACAAAAGCTAAAAATGTTCTGAATTAAAATAAAGTTAAATGAATAATCATCGAAACAATAATAGTATCGCAAATGCAAACCCATTATTTAGAGCGTGAAGTGCGATGGACCAAGGGAGATATTTATTTCTGATTTTTACCAGCCCCATCATAAATCCTGCAATAATTCTAGGAAGGATTAATAAAAAAAGAGCCAGGTTAAAAGTAAATTCTTCAACATAATTATTGATATGCACAAAGCCAAAGAGGAGGGAAGTAAGGATTAACAAAATACTATTTCGCTTCGTTAACCAACCACGTATCTTTTCCGTTTTCTCCTTTGGAATAATTTGTTGCCCTATATAAACTACAGTGAATAGAAAAATAGCAATGAAAATCAACTTGAGCCACCAATAGACATCCAGCGGAATGAAACGAGTTAGAAAGAATACAGGCCAGATAGCCAAAAAAAGGACAAGTTCTATATGATTGGGTTTTATAAGACTTCTAAACATCATTTCTTCTATAATAGGAGCAAAGACTACAATCATTATAAATGCCTTAAGGGGTTCATCCAGCAGCATCGTGTGAATGAACTCCTGTTTATATATGGTAAGATCTAAACCAGGGATTATCTTGGGGAGAATTGCCATCAAAATGGCATAAAGGATATATAGACCAAAGAGATTAAAATATGCCTTAAATAAAAACCTTGTCTTTTGAGAGCTTTCCATAAGTATAAAACCGTAGAACAGTAAAATTAAACGTGCTACAAAAGAATGACAGGTAGAACAATTAATTTGCAAAGCAGGTCTATAATATTGAGGGAATATGTATTTATGACATCATGTCATAAAGTTTTTGGTGGCATAATGATTGACTTAATCAGAGCGAAACAAAATCTAATAACACTTAAAATTATATATCGAGATGAGTAAGATCATAGGAATTGACTTGGGTACGACCAACTCCTGCGTTGCCGTGATGGAAGGGAACGAGCCGGTAGTTATACCTAATGCTGAAGGAAAAAGAACAACCCCTTCTGTAATTGCATTTGTAGAAGGAGGAGAAATTAAAGTAGGTGATCCTGCAAAAAGACAGGCAGTTACGAACCCGACAAAAACGATATCTTCTATCAAGCGTTTTATGGGTAATAAATTTTCTGAGTCTGAAAAAGAAGCGGAAAGAGCTGCATACAATGTAAAAAAAGGAGATAATAATACGCCTCGTGTAGATATCGATGGTCGTTTATACACTCCACAAGAATTATCTGCAATGATTCTTCAAAAGATGAAGAAGACAGCAGAGGATTATTTAGGACAAGATATTTCACGTGCTGTGATTACTGTTCCTGCATATTTTAATGATTCACAACGTCAGGCTACTAAAGAAGCTGGTGAGATCGCTGGTCTTAAAGTAGAGCGTATCATAAATGAGCCTACTGCAGCTGCATTGGCTTATGGTCTTGATAAAAAAGATACAGATCAAAAAATTGTTGTATTTGACTTTGGTGGTGGTACACATGATGTATCCATACTTGAGTTAGGGGACGGTGTATTTGAAGTATTGTCAACAGATGGTGATACACACTTAGGTGGTGATGATGTAGATAGCAAAATCATCAACTGGTTAGCAGATGAATTTAAATCAGAAGAAGATATGGATCTTCGCAAAGATCCTATGGCGCTTCAACGTTTAAAAGAAGCAGCAGAAAAAGCTAAAATAGAATTATCTTCTTCTACTCAAACTGAAATTAACCTGCCATACGTAACGGCTACTGCTAGCGGACCAAAACACTTGGTACGTACTTTATCAAGAGCAAAATTTGAGCAGTTAATTGACGATTTAGTAAAAAGAACTATAGAACCATGTGAGTCTGCATTAAAAGCAGCTGGACTTTCTAAGTCTGATATCGATGAGATTATTCTTGTAGGTGGTTCGACACGTATTCCTGCTGTACAGGAAGCTGTTGAGAAGTTCTTTGGTAAAAAACCAAGTAAAGGTGTAAACCCTGATGAAGTTGTTGCTGTAGGTGCAGCTATACAAGGTGGTGTGTTAACAGGTGATGTAAAAGACGTTCTTTTACTAGATGTTACTCCACTATCATTAGGTATTGAGACAATGGGAAGTGTGATGACCAAATTAATTGAAGCAAACACAACAATCCCTACTAAAAAGTCTCAAGTATTCTCTACTGCAGCAGATAATCAGCCAAGTGTTGAAATCCATGTACTGCAAGGGGAACGCCCAATGGCTGCAGATAACAAAACAATAGGTCGTTTTCACCTAGATGGTATCCCACCAGCACAAAGAGGAACACCTCAGATTGAAGTGACCTTTGATATAGATGCTAACGGTATCATCAAAGTGTCTGCAACGGATAAAGCTACAAATAAAACTCAGGACATTCGTATCGAAGCTTCTTCTGGTTTAACAGAAGAAGAAATCAAAAAGATGCGCTCTGAAGCTGAGGCAAATGCTGAATCTGATAAGCAAGCCAAAGAAAAAGTCGATAAAATCAACGAAGCTGATGGTATGATCTTCCAAACTGACAAGCAGTTGAAAGAATTTGGTGATAAATTATCTGATGATAAGAAAAAGCCAATCGAAGATGCTTTAGAAGAATTGAAGAAAGCTCACGCTTCTCAAGATCTTGAAGCAATCACTCCAGCATTAGATAAAATCAATGAAGCTTGGAAAGTAGCATCAGAAGAGATGTATAAAGCACAAGCTGAAGCTGGTCAACAACCAGGCGGTGCTCCTGGAGCTGATGCCGGTCAAGCAGGAGATTCTGCAGAAGGTGGAGCAAACAGCAGCGATGTTGAAGACGTTGACTTTGAAGAAGTAAAATAAGCTAAATGTTTAGTCCGATTTAAATTGGAGTATATAAATATGAAATCCCGAACCAAATGGTTCGGGATTTTTTTTGATGTCAATCGGAACTATTAGCTATTGACTTTTCTAAATTATCTAATAACTCTTTAAATTCTATTTCATTCCTAATACTATCCAGACTCGTATCTGTTTTAAGCCATTCTATTTTTTTAAATCCAAGTTCTACAGCTTTTTTTAGATAAGCTATAGCTTTGCCTGTGTCATTTTGTAAGGCATAAAAAGCGGCCCAATTTTTTTGGGCATCGGGACTGTCTGGTAAAAGTTTATCCAGTTTTTTAAATGCTTTTTCGGCCTCCTTAAATTGTCTGTTTTTTGCATATGCCATTCCTAAATTATTGTAATACAAAAAGTTTGCAATATTTTTGTCGGTCTTAGCAGCATCTTCGTAGCTTTTAATAGCATCCACATTATTATTTAATTGATAATAATATACACCCAAATAAAAAAGAGCATCAGCCAGTTTGGGATCTTTTTTATTTAAGGTTGTTTTATAAATAGTAACAGCTTTTTCTTGATGTGTCAATGCATTTTGCAGATTGCCTGTAAATGCTTCACTTAAGGACAAATCAGAATAGCTTGTGGCTAATGCCAGGGAATCGGTGTCTTTTATACTTTCATTTAATTGTATAGCCTTTTGTAAATTTTCTATAGAGTTAGGATATTGACCCAGATTAAAATAAATAGTTGAGAGGTAGGAATAAGAACCAGCTAATAATAATGGGTCTTTACTACTTAGTTCTTCTTCAGTTGTTTTTATATATTTTTCTGCATATGGAAGTGCTTGATCATAATCTTCAGTAGAGGAATACAGGGATGACATAGTAAAATAGGCATCTCGAAGATTGGTGGTTGTAGAATCATTATTTTTCTCTTCAATTTCAATTACTTTTTTTTTGTAAGCTATAGCCTTATCAAACTCTTTTAAATCACTATAGATACTAACCATATTATTATACCCTATGGCGCGATCTGGATGTTGTGGAGATAATATAGCCTCATCTATATCAACTGCTTTTTGTTGATATTTTAAAGCTAGTTCTGGTTTTTTTTGCAAGGAATAGATAGAAGCCATTTGATTATATGATGCAGATAAGGACGGGTGTTGCGAACCCAAAGAACCTTCCCTAATTTCAACACTCTTTTCTATAAAATGTAGAGCTTCATCATACAGATGCATATCTAAATAAATTGTCCCCAGATTGTAGTAGGAGGTTCCCAAATCTGGATGCATTGCATCATAATTTTTTTCCTCTATTTCAATAGCTTTTTTTTGAAACTGGATTGCCTTTTCAAATTGTCCAAGTTTAGAATAGTTTAAAGCCAAATTACCAAAGTCTAAAGCAAATGTGGGATTGCCCTCTAAAAATATTCTTTCTTTAATTGCCAAAGATTTTTTTTGAAAGATCAAAGCATTCTCATAATCTCCTTTACTCTGGTAGGTACTGGCTATATTATTATAAGCAGTAGCTAGTTGAGGATGGTTGGAATCCAGTTTTTTGGTATATATAGCTATCGCTTTTTTTGCAAATTGTAGTGCGTCATTATATTCCCGCAAATTTGCAAACGTTGAGGCTATGTTGTTATATGCTGTAGCAAGTTCAATGTGGTCTGGAGCAAGTTTTTCTTCTAATATTTTTAGACTTTTTTTATTTAAGTCCAGCGCTTTATTGTAATTGCCCAGTTTGTTATAATCAACTCCTAAATCGCTATATGTCATAGCTAAAAGAAGTTGATTATCATTTTTTTCTAATGAAATACTTAGTGCTTTCTTTCCATAATCCAAAGCTTTTTCATACTCACCCAGATTACTATAAATACCAGCAATTCCATTATATGCTATTGCTAAAATTGAACTGCTGGTATCCAATGTTTCCAATAATTCAATTGATTTTTTGCTAAATAGTAAGGCTTCCTTATACTGACCCACAGCTTGATAAATTGAAGAAATATTATGGTAATTATTAGCTAAAGACCAATAGTTAGGTTCAGCCATTTTTTCCCTTACGGTTAGTGCTTTCTTAGAGAAAGATAAAGCCTCTTTATACTTGCCTAAATAACTATAGGTTACAGAAATATTATCATTAGAAAGGGCGAGGATTGGACTTTCTAAGTCAAGTATATTTTTTTGTATTTTAATTGCTTCTTCTTCATATTCTAGAGCCTTATTAAAATCTGCATTAAAATTGTAAACATTCCCTAATTTTAAGTAGTACTCGGCAATACTCAAGGGATTAAAATTCACTTGTTTTAATCTATCAATAATCGTTTGGTATGCAGTTATTGCTCTTTCATAATCATAAACTAGTATTGATGTATTTGCTATAGTATTTAACTCTTCTAAAGCCTGTCGAAAACCCCCAATGCTCTGATCCAGATCTTTTGCGGCTTCTTTTAAACTTAAGGCTGCTCTTGCTTCTTGAATGGATTTACCCTGATCTAACGCGGTTAGATATTCCAAAATTCTTTTTGAAGCGTTGTCTCTATTTATGGAGGCTATTTTAAATGCCTCTTTATAAATCATTAGAGAATCATTCTGGTTCTGTAGTTCTTTAAATTTTACGCTTAGATCTGCAATGGTCTGAATGTCCTTTACCTTTTCATTAAGAAGCGTTTCAATCTTTTTTTGGTTTTCGGCTAAAGCACGATCTGCCGAAGTTTTGATAATGTTATAATATTTTTGAGCAATTAGATCCCTTTCGCCCTTTTTACAAACTACAATTTCAAAAATATTAGTAGGTTGAGCAGGAATAAGACATTGTTCTACTTCTTTATCATTTACCACCTCTAGGGTGTTACCATAAGAATCTTCTGTACCAATTGCTAATTCCACTTTATAACCCACATTTGCATTCTGGAATGCCAATATAAAATCACCATTATCTGTTGTATATCTTTTATTGGCATTATCCCTCCCTTGAATGTGACCAGATACTTCCACACCCACAGCAGGTTTTTTGCCACTGTTCATATGCATAATCTTACCATTTAGGGTATTGTTCTGGCTCAATACCTTAACACAGCTAAGTAGAAATAGTGCTATGGCAAAATATTTATGCATAATCAGTTGGTTTTTATTAATCTAAATTCAGCATCTGAGGAGTTGGGGGAATAGTATTGAGATTCTGTAGTATAGCCTTGTGCGGTTGCGGTAAGTAGATAATTTTGTGAATCATCTTTTACACGCATTTTATCTGGCAAGACCACATTAAAAATCCCCAGTTCGTTAGTTGTGGTTGTAGTATCGGTGTTTATAAGAATTGTGGCGCCGCTTATAAAATCCTGTCCATCTCTTGTTTTGACTATACCTTTAATGGTTCCCAGACTATTGTCCTTTGTAACTTTAAGCTGAATAGGTTCCCCAGTAAAAACGAATTCATTTTTCTTTCCGGCTAACTCCCAGCCCTTAGCATCCAGACCAATAGTTATGGTATCTCCTTTATTATCAGCTGTGATATCGGGGAAATTTGTCCTACCATTTGCCCCAATTACTTCGTTTAACGATCGATTTCCCAATGGAATATTTAATCGCCCTTCATTTTCTAAAACGGCATTTCCTTCTGTGTCTGTTACAAAAACAGTGAGCTGCAATTTTTCTGAAGCTTCTCTTCCAGAAAAAATATTTACAAAATTAAAAATGTCTGCTAGACCAGCAATTAGGCCCACTATTACCGCAGCTGCGGTAATGTATTTCCAGATTGCAGGTTTAGTACTTTTTTTATTAATCGATTTACTTTGAGGAATAAATTTATCTTCTGGATAATTAATTAAATTGATTAAACTGGCTGTTATCTGGTTTTCTGTTAGGCTTTGCTGTTCAAATGATAAAACTCCTGCGCGGTTTTTTTCCTTTAATCTATTGTATCTAGCAGTGATGGCAAGAAGTTCTTGTTGTTGACTTTCATTAAGTTTAAAAGTTATCAATTTATCAATGGCTTCTTGAAGATTACCTTCATTGATTAATGCTTTTACAATGGATTTTTCTTGTTCAGTCATTTTTTCTCTTTCTCTTCCATAATTTTTATGGTCTCTAATAAGGCATAGACAATTTTGTTATTTTCTAAGCTATATTGTTCGGATGAAATTGTACCCATTAGATTTTGCTTCTTCACTTTGTTGTAGCGTGAAGTAAGTAGCACAACATCGTTGATTAAGTAGCTATCTCTACTTTGAGCATACTCTTTTATTAATTTTAAGGCATCTTCGGTTTCACCTTCGGCAATTGTCAACCTTAATTTTTGAAATAAAGGGTTTTCCTTATTTTTTACTTCTTGCACAACATTTATTTGTTCTTTTAAATAATCGATTAATTTTTGCAAGCCTACTTCATTAAAAATTTTAATAGCCTTATAATCCCTTAACTGAATTGTTCCCACAGTAATATAGGGCAGTGATATATCTTCAATTAAGGCAGGAATAAAATAAATTACATTGGGAGCTCTTCTTTCCAGTTCCTGAAGGGCAAGCCTAAGCTCTTTTTGAATATAACCACTTTTCGAAACACTGTTATGTGAAAAACAACCAATAAAAAGGCGACACTTTTTTATAGCATTTTTAATTTCTACATCCCATTGTATACCAGGTGGAATGCTTTCTTCATCCAGCCAAGGTTCAAGCCCATTATCTTTTAATTTTTTATATAAATGCCTTACGAAAGGTTTGTCTTCTGAAGCATGTGCAAGAAAAATGGTATTGTCCCAATTCATAATAATCTGATTCTATTGACTAGTTTACTTATAAATATAATATAAAGTGTTGATTAATAAGCAATACTTATAAAGGAGCATTACTTTCTAATCAACCAATTTTCTTTTGATGTGGAAGGGGGGATGCCCTATTTTTAAATATAGGGTTATAGGAATAAATAAACTTTTAAAGATATTATTCTTTCAATATTGTTTCAATTGCTTTTTCAAGGACTTCATCCTTTCCATCAATTATACCTTTGATAGTAGGTTTAATTTTAATATCTGGGATTATTCCTATTCGTTGGGTTTCGGTACCATCTGGATAGTAAACCCCCACGCCAGAAATTGTAGTTGTAATTCCTCCTGGCAAGTGAATATAAGAAACATCACCGTCGGCACCAGCAGTTGTGCTCCCGATGATTGTAGTATTATCGCCTGCTCTAAATGCCATTGCAGTATATTCGGATTGACTTTGAGACATTTCATTTACCAATACTATTACTTTCCCGTTGTACTTTTCAGTTGAATTTGGTATTTCTACAGCATTTTTTAATTTAAACTCTCCTGGGTTATTAATATTCATTTGAGCAAATTTCACAAATGGTGTTGCATCAGAAACAAAAAAAGAGCCTAGAGTAAAAGTCACAAAAGCATGAGGATAGTTGCGAATGTCAATTATAATACCTTTTGTGTTTTTAAA
>CAXBEL010000033.1:0-26232 GCA_963974735.1 uncultured Flavobacteriaceae bacterium
AAAATATTTTTAAACAAATTGAAACTACTGAGCCTAATATTGTTATAATAGACTCCATACAGACGCTACATACAGATTATATCGAGAGTAGCGCAGGGAGCATATCACAAATACGGGAAACGACTAGTGAACTCATTAAGTTTGCTAAAGAAACCTCAACGCCAGTAATTTTAATTGGGCACATCACAAAAGATGGAAACATTGCGGGGCCAAAAATATTGGAGCATATGGTAGATACCGTGCTTCAGTTTGAAGGGGATCGCAATCATGTCTATAGAATTTTAAGAGCACATAAAAATCGATTTGGATCTACAAACGAATTGGGCATTTATGAAATGCAGGGCAGTGGTTTACGCGAGGTAGATAATCCTTCGGAAATCTTAATTTCCAAAAGTGAAGAAGAACTTAGCGGGACTGCTATTGCTGCTACTTTAGAAGGAATGCGTCCTCTTATGATTGAAATCCAAGCTTTGGTAAGTACCGCAGTTTACGGAACCCCACAGCGCAGTGCAACTGGTTATAATGCCAAAAGACTAAACATGATTTTGGCGGTTTTAGAAAAGCGGGCAGGCTTTCGCTTAGGAGCTAAAGACGTTTTTCTAAACATTACAGGAGGAATTAGTGTAGATGATCCAGCAATAGATCTGGCTGTAGTTGCAGCAATTTTATCCAGTAATGAGGATATTTCAGTCGCAAAAGATATTTGTTTTGCAGCAGAGATAGGACTTGCTGGGGAAATTAGACCTATCCCTCGAGTGGATCAACGTATTCTTGAAGCAGAGAAATTAGGTTTTGGAACTATTATGATTTCTAAGTATTGTAAAATCCCTAAAGAAACCTATTCTATAAATATTGTAAGGGTTTCAAAGATGAATGACGTTGTGCAATGGCTGTTTGGATAATCTTATTCTTTAAAGCAAAAAAATGACAACCACCGATTACATTCAAATCTCATTTTCCTTCTTATTAGTTTTAGCTACTATAGTATATGTATTTTATACATATAAACTAGTTCTGGAAAGTCGAAAAAGTAGGGAGATGGTATTAAAGCCATATATATTAATGTATCTGGACTCAGCTGAAACTGACCCTACTTTAAAATTTTTAAATATTGAGAACATTGGTAGTGGTGTTGCACTAGAAGTAAGCTTTGAAATTCTAAAGGATATTGAATTAAGTCATCCTATAGATAAAACCCTGGAAAGTAGAAATTTTCTTAATAGAAAATACTCTCAATTTCCTCCAAATTATAAGTTTCGCAATTATATTGTTTCAATGGCAAATAATTATGAAGCAAAAATGGTCGCTCAGATTAGTATAAAATGTTTTTATAAAGATATTTTTAATAAACAATATGCTGAGACATTCAATTTAAATTTAAGTGATGGTTTTAGTACTGGTAAATTAACTCCACCGGAGACATATGTAGGCTTAATTTCACACGAAGTTAAAAATCTAAATATAACTTTAGGTAAAATTAATAATAAGTTAGTTGCTCTTGATAAAATAAAATCCACGGACCAATCCGAAGATATCTAAACTAAAAATCCATCTCTAGAGATGGATTTTACTTTTAAAATATAATTCCTTCTATTTAGTCTTTCAATGTAGCAGCCATATACTCACGATTCATCAGCGCCATGTTTTCTAAAGAAATTCCTTTCGGACACTCTACCTCACAAGCACCAGTATTTGTACAGTTACCAAAACCTTCTAAATCCATCTGACGCACCATATTTTGTACACGGCTATCTGCTTCGACTTCACCTTGTGGCAATTTGGCCAACTGGGCGATTTTAGCAGAGGTAAACAGCATCGCACTTGCATTCTTACAAGCTGCCACGCAAGCTCCACAGCCTATACAAGTAGCAGCGTAGAAAGACTCATCTGCCTTTTCCTTCTCAACAGGAATGGCATTTGCATCTACGGTATTACCTGATGTGTTTACAGACACATAACCACCAGCCTGCTGAATACGATCAAAAGCTGAGCGATCAACGATTAAATCTTTTATAACCGGGAATGCTTTTGCTCTAAATGGCTCAATAACTATAGTATCGCCGTCTTTAAACTTACGCATATGCAACTGGCAAGTTGTAGTCATACGATCGGGACCGTGAGGCTCTCCATTAATTTGGAGGTTACAAGTACCACAAATACCCTCACGACAATCGTGATCAAACTCTACTGGCTCTTCCCCTTTATTAATAAGATTCTCATTGAGTACATCAAGCATTTCCAGGAAAGACATATCTCCATCCACACCGTCAAGTTGATAATCAACTATTTTTCCTTTACTGGCGTTATCTTTTTGACGCCATATTTTTAAGTTTAACTTCATAATTTAGTAATTAGTAATGAGCGAAAAGCAAACAGTAATTTATTCATTTAGTTTTGACATCATTGCATTAAGCATTTTACTTATCTCTACTATTAAATTATCTATCTCCTTACTATCATCAAAATATTTTAAATTCTTAGCGATAATTATTTGAGTTTCTACTTCAAAAAGAGAACCTCTTGAAATTCGCAAAAAATGAATATAATTCTTTCTTGAAAGCCTTCCCCATCCTTCTGCAATATTTGAAGGCACAGAAACTGATGCTCTTCTTATCTGAGATGTCAAACCAAATTTTTCATCTTCAGGAAAACCTTTCGAAATATTATAAATTAAAGAAACCAAATCAATTGACTTCTGCCAAACTATTAATTCTTTATATGATTTGACAGTCACCAATATCTATTCGCTAATTTCTATCTCCTATTTATAAGAACGTGTTTTAACCTCAATATTTTCAAATGAAAGCTCTTCTTTATGTAATTGAGCTTCTCTTGGATTACCCATATATTCCCAAGCCGATACAAAGGTGAAATTTTCATCATCACGCAATGCTTCTCCCTCTTCTGTCTGGTATTCTTCTCTAAAATGACCTCCGCAGGATTCCTTTCGCGTAAGCGCATCTTTTGCAAAAAGTTCGCCCAATTCTAAGAAATCTGCAACACGACCTGCTTTTTCAAGCTCTTGGTTCATGGTCTCAGCACTTCCTGGTATTTTTACGTTTTTCCAGAAATCCTCACGGAGTTCTGCAATCTCATCCATTGCTTTGGTAAGATCTTCCGCATTACGGGACATTCCACATTTATCCCACATTATCTTACCTAATTTCTTATGGTAATAATCTACAGAATGTTGACCTCCAGCGTTCATTAACTTTTCTATACGGTCACGAACATCTTTTTCTGCTTGATCAAACTCTGGTGTATCTGGTGAAATAGGCCCAGTTCTAATATCCTTAGACAAATAATCACCTATCGTATACGGAAGCACAAAATAACCATCTGCAAGACCTTGCATTAATGCAGAAGCTCCTAAACGATTGGCTCCGTGATCTGAAAAGTTTGCTTCTCCAGCTGCATAACAACCGGGAATTGTAGTTTGTAAATTGTAATCTACCCATAAACCTCCCATTGTATAATGTACCGCAGGGTAAATCATCATTGGCGTTTTATAAGGGTTTTGATCTACAATTTTCTCATACATCTGGAACAGATTCCCGTATTTAGCTTCAATTTCAGCCTCCCCTAATTTTCTTATTTCTGCATCAGATAAATCTTTCATACCAGAACTAAGGGCTTTCTCTTTACCATAACGCATGAATGCGCTACTAAAATCAAGGTAAACCGCTTCTCCTGTTTTATTTACTCCATAGCCTGCATCGCAACGTTCTTTTGCCGCTCGTGAAGCTACATCTCGTGGCACGAGGTTACCAAAGGCTGGATAGCGACGCTCTAAATAATAATCGCGGTCCTCTTCTTTTATTTCTGTAGGCTTGAGTTTGCCAGTACGCACAGCCTCAGCGTCTTCTTTTTTCTTAGGCACCCAAATCCTACCATCATTACGCAAAGATTCTGACATTAAAGTCAGTTTTGATTGATGATCTCCCGATACAGGTATACAAGTGGGGTGTATTTGTGTAAAACAAGGGTTTGCAAAATAAGCTCCCCGTCTATGGGCTCTCCATGCTGCCATCACATTACTACCCATTGCATTAGTAGAAAGAAAAAATACGTTACCGTAACCTCCCGAAGCAAGAACTACAGCGTGAGCCGCATGTCTTTCTATCTCTCCAGTCACTAAGTTACGAGCAATAATTCCTCTCGCTTTACCATCTACAAGCACAATATCCAGCATCTCGTGACGGTTGTAAGATTTAATCTTACCTCTATTTATCTGACGGTTCATAGCAGCGTAAGCTCCTAACAAAAGTTGCTGACCCGTCTGTCCTTTTGCATAAAAGGTACGGCTTACTAGCACCCCTCCAAAAGAACGGTTATCTAACAAACCACCGTATTCACGTGCAAAAGGAACTCCTTGTGCGACACATTGATCTATAATATTAGCAGATTCTTCAGCAAGACGATATACATTTCCTTCTCTTGAACGGTAATCCCCACCTTTTACAGTATCGTAAAATAAACGATACGTAGAGTCACCATCTCCCTGATAGTTTTTCGCTGCATTTATACCTCCTTGAGCAGCAATTGAATGTGCTCTACGCGGAGAATCCTGATAACAAAAAGTTTTGACGTTATAACCTAATTCAGCTAGGGTAGCAGCTGCACTACCACCTGCAAGACCAGTACCCACAACAATAACATCTATATTACGTTTATTAGCGGGGTTAACCAGGTTAATGGTGTTTTTATGATTAGTCCACTTATCTTCAAGTGGCCCTTCTGGTATTTTTGAATCTAGTACTGACATAGTCTAGTTATTTAAAAAATGGTATAAGGCGATAAAAACGAAACCTAACGGAATCACAACAGCATAAACTTTAGCAAACTTTCTTAGCGACTGGAAGGATGATACAAACCCGTGATACAGGTGTAAAGCCAGAAACACAAATGAAATTACATATAATGCTACACGCACGGGACTTTCAAATTTTGCGGTCATATCTGTATAGTACCTCATCGGGTCTTTAGGATGTGACTCAATATATTTGTGAACAATTTCAGGAAACCAAAAATCGTAGAAGTGAAGGCCAAGAAAAGCCAAAACCACAAGTCCAGAAAACAACATATTTCTGCTTACCCATTTTGAGTTACGGTTACCTTTAAAACTTACATATTTTACCCCACGCGCATTGCGATTGCGATACTCAAGTATAAAACCAAGAACAAAGTGAAAAATCACCCCAAAAATAAGAATGGGTTGAAAGATTGCCTGTACAATAAAATTACTTCCCATGAACTCCGAGAAACGGTTAAACGTATCTGGCCCCATTGTAGAGGTAACATTGATTATAAAATGTTGAGTTAAGAATAAAATCAGGAACAAGCCGGAAATTGCCATCGCATATTTACGGGCGATCGAAGAGGAAATAATTCCCATTTAAAATGTATTTTTAATTAAGCGATACAAAAATACACCGCAGAGCGCTCTTTAACAAACTTTGAGCTTGCTTTTGAAAGCTATTTAGAATAGATATAAAAACCGTTTAATAAAATCTTCTCAAACGCTTGAAATATACTCTTTGCCTTCAACAAAATTTGCTTTAAGAATAACCCTTCGCAGCCACTTTAATCAAATATTGAATGAATAAAGCTCTAATATTTATTATTCCTTAATTTCTAAATTCCTTTCAGCAGTTTTTTCATCTAAAGAAATTTCAATTTTATAGGTGGATGCAGGTAAATAAAATGAGCCATTTTCAGCTTTATTCACATTTACATCCTTTTTCTTTTCTAATTCTGCCTTGCCTTTTTCTGAAATCGTCAAATCGTATTGCACATAATTAAATCCTTTATCCACTTGCACGGTCCAAGTTTTAAGCTCCTTACCTTTTTCATTTTCCACAGAAATATTTGCTGGGCCTTCTTCAGGAGAAAAGAACACTAACTTTATTTCTGGGGTGTAAGGATCAGACCATTGACTCCAACTGCTGCCCCATCTTGAAGAAAACTTTTGTGCGGGTATTTCAAAAAACTGAAGATTATTAGATTTGGATGAATCGTAATTATGCAATGGTTCTGTATCTGCTACATAAATAGATCTTCCATGTGTTCCCAAAACAAGATCCTTTTCTTCTTTTTGAACGACAATATCATGAACCGCAACAGCTGGAAGTCCACCATCAAAAACTGACCAAGTATCTCCTTTATTCAGAGAAACATAGGCTCCGTCGTCCGTTCCCAGATATAATATATTTTCATCCTCTGGATCTTCATAAATTACATTAATTGGTGACCAGGGTAAACCCTTAGATAAATCTTTCCAGTTCTTTCCATAATCCTCACTCACATAAACATAAGGTATAAAATCGTCCCAACGATATCCATTTAAAGTAGCGTAAACACGTGATTTTTTATGACTGGATGCTACAACACGGCTTACCCACATATTCTCGGGCAAACCATTAGAGATATTCTCCCAATCTCCTCCTGCATTTTTACTTAGATAAATCAACCCATCATCGCTCCCAGTATAAAGCAAACCAAACTTAAATGGTGATTCACTAATTGTTGTTAATGTACCATAGGCTACATTCCCTTTTTTACCACCTTTTGTTAAATCATCTGATATAGTTTCCCAATCATCACCCTGGTTTAATGATCGATGCAGTTTGTTTCCTCCTAAATAGAGAATATCTTGATTATGAGATGACAAAAGTATTGGCGTTTGCCAGTTAAATCGATAAGGTGACTCTCCCAATTCATGTTTTGGCTGAATATAGGTTTGTTGATCTTCAGCTCTATTAATTCTGTAATAATTACCAAACTGATAGCCGGTATAAACAATATCTGAATTGCGATTATCAACCTCTACCTGCATACCATCCCCGCCCATAATACTCTTCCAGGGGTAATCTCCAGATTGCTCCCATCTTTTATTTTCTGCTGCCGTGTGTGGACCAACCCAAACCCCATTATCCTGCAAACCACCATAAATATTATAGGGTTTCTCATTGTCAACAGCTATGGCATAAAATTGTCCTACAGCAAGAGAATTGTTTTTAATCCACGTCTCTCCATCATCATAACTTATGTTTACACCGCCGTCATTTCCATTAATAAGATGGCCTGACATATTAGGATCTATCCATAGTGCGTGATGGTCTGAATGCACATTTTCCCCATTAATTGATTTCCATGTTTTACCGCCATCATCAGATTTTACTATGGGCACTCCGCAAATGTAAATTTTATCAACATTGCTGGGATCGACTCTTATCTGTGCAAAATAATACCCGTAACTATAAAATAAGTCCTCAATATATTCATCATTCATTTTAGTCCAGGTAATACCGCCATCATTACTGCGGTAAACCTCAGCTCCTATTACAGGGGTATCAAACAGTTGACTGTTAGCATCTTCGAGATACTTTACCAGATCAGTAGGATTTATATCCTCAGCACGTACAAGTTGCTTTACATTTTCTGCACGGTATTTTTCCTGAAAATTATTTTGTTTTAGAAAATTATTTAAATCAGAATTATCCAATGCGAGAAAAGTTTCTGTATCCATAGTCCTGAAATCCTCTTTTGAAAGACCTTCTTCCTTCTTTTCTTTCCCTTCCTCCTCTTTTCTAAACTGACTGTCATGAACTGCATAAAGTGTTTGATCATCAAATACGGCCAGTCCTATTCTGCCGACACCTTCGCCAACAGGGAAACCGCTTTCTACTGTATTTACCTTTGTCCAGGTTGATCCTGCGTCAGTACTTTTATAAATTCCCGATTCACTACCGTTACCTTTAAAATCCCAGGCTTTACGGTCTTTTTGCCAAGAAGAAGCAAATAGTATATCAAAATTGTTTGGGGATGCAGCTAAGTCTACGATGCCAGACTCATCAGAAACAAATAGGGTTTTATTCCAAGTTTTCCCACCATCAATTGTTTTGTATACCCCACGTTCAGAATTGCTTGAATATAAATGTCCCAAAGCGGCAACTACAACCTCATCTGGATTTTCTGGATTTATTAAAATTCTACTTATATGCTGTGTATCATAAAGACCGGTATTGGTCCAGGTTGTTCCCCAGTCTGTTGATTTTAAAACGCCGATTCCCGCATAGGATGATCTCGAAGCATTATTCTCACCGGTACCTACCCAAATTGTTTTATTTTTCCAATCAACTGCAATATCACCTACGTTCTGAGTTTCAGCCGAGTCTAATAGTGGGGTAAATGAAGTGCCATTATTTATAGTGTGCCAGACACCTCCAGATGCATACCCTACTAAAAACTCCGTAGGATTATCTGGATTCACATCCACATCTACTACCCTCCCACTCATTACGGTAGGCCCTACATTTTTAAATGGTATATTTTTTACAATTGAGGTTTCAAATAAGGTGTTTTTCTGTTCTAGATTTTGAACTACAAGTTTAGAAGAAGTAGCACTAGGAATTTCCTGAGCTGAAATAAATGCAGGAGTTAGAAGTATATTAAACACTAAATAAAGGCAGATATGTAAGGGACTAGTCATAAAAGAGTTTTAGAGCTTACCAAAATAGGAATTTGTTAAAGAAACCTAAAGAATTTAGAACTTGTTTAACACGCTTTGCCCCTTTACTTCCTAATTTTGACAAAATTCAAAAAGCAGATGAAATACGATTTAATAGACCGCAAACTTTTTATTAAAAACCGCAAAAACTTCATGAGTGCTATGAAGCCTAATAGCCTCGCGGTTTTTAACTCTAATGACGTCTATCCTATTGGGGCAGACAGTACCATGCCTTTTCAACAATCACGCGATATTTTTTACTTAAGCGGTGTGGATCAGGAAGAGAGTATTCTAGTACTCTTTCCAGATTGCCCTAAAGAAAAGCATAAGGAGGTTCTTTTTTTAAAAGAAACCAATGAGCATATAGCTGTATGGGAAGGAGAGAAGCTTACAAAACAAAAAGCTTTAGAGGTTAGCGGAATTGAAACTGTTTATTGGCTAAAGGATTTTGACAAGATCTTTTTTGAACTTATGACTCAAGCTGAAACAGTTTATTTAAACACAAATGAACATTATCGTGCAGCCGTTGAGACTGAAACAAGAGAGGCCAGATTCAACAAAAATCTAAAAGATAAGTTTCCTGCTCACCAAGTAGCAAAAAGTAACCCTATAATGCAGCGCCTGAGATCTGTAAAAGACCAGATAGAGATTGACGTTATGCAACAGGCCTGCAATATCACCGAAAAAGGTTTTAAACGAATTCTTCAATTTACTAAACCGGGCGTGTGGGAATTTGAGATTGAGGCAGAATTTATGCACGAATTTTTACGAAATAGATCTCGTGGTTTTGCGTATACTCCTATTGTTGCATCTGGGAATAACGCTAACGTGCTTCATTATATAGTTAATAATTCTCAATGTAAGGAAGGAGAACTTATTCTACTGGATGTGGGTGCGGAATATGCTAATTATTCCAGCGATATGACACGTACAATCCCTGTCTCAGGTAAATTTACTGCCAGACAAAAGGATGTTTATAATGCAGTGCTTCGTGTTAAAAAAGAAGCTACTAAGATGCTTGTTCCAGGAGCATATTGGGAACAATACCACGTGGAAGTAGGTAAACTGATGACTTCAGAATTAATAGGTCTTGGTCTATTGGACAAAGCAGATGTGCAGAATGAAGATAAAGATTGGCCAGCATATAAAAAATATTTTATGCACGGTACCTCACATCACATCGGTCTAGACACCCACGATTATGGATTGTTACACGAACCGATGCAAGCAAATAATGTATTTACTGTAGAACCAGGGATCTATTTGCCAGATGAAGGTTTTGGTATTCGCTTAGAAGACGATGTTGTAATTCAAGAAAACGGAGAACCCTTTAATCTTATGCGCAATATACCTCTGGAAGTAGAGGAAATTGAAGAATGGATGAATAAATAATTCAAGTATTATATTAAAAAAACCGCTCTTTACGAGCGGTTTTTTTGGTTGGTCACAATATTAGTTGGTTGGTTAGTAAATCCTACTGATACACCCTTAGATAATCAACAAAGAACTCTCTGGGAAAAATAGAATCGTCTACTTCAGGACCTCCAAAATTACCCCCCACGGCCATATTCAATAAAAAATAAAAGGGATGTCTATAAGGATAATGCTCATCATCCTTTGTTTCGGGTGAGAAAGTATATACTTTTTTGTTATCTATATAAAATACAATAGCATCTTCATTCCAGTCAATTTTGTAGGTATGAAAGTCCTCAGTTATATTAGGCACTGGTGTAACTTTTGTGTTTATAGTGTTACCATGACTAGCTGGTGTGTGTAAAGTAGTATGAACACTATCTGGCTGTCTTCCCACAAACTCCATAATATCGATCTCTCCAGACGCGGGCCAGCCAACTTCGCTAATATTGTCCCCTAGCATCCAGATTGCGGGCCATATACCGTGTCCTCCCGGAACTTTAGCCCGTATTTCAAAAGTGCCGTATTTAAATTCCTGTTTATCTTTAGTATTAATTTTTCCGCTATAGTAAACGTCTCCTACCTTATCTGCTGTAATTACTAAATTGCCGTCTTTTACAGCAACATAATCTTTATTATATAGCTGTCGCTCATTGTTTCCCCAACCACAAACATCGGGGCACCCATCTCCAAGCTCATAACTCCAATTATCCATATTTAAAGTGATCCCCTCAAAATTCTCTTCCCAGACCAACTCTTTATTTTCCTGAGCTACGGCATGAGCAGCAATTAGAGACAAGCCTATGAAAGCGGTTTTAAAATATTTCATCCTTATTCGTATTTGAAATGAGTGGTTTTTAAATCTACTGAATTTGCCCCTATATAAAGATCAAAATCTCCTGGCTCCGCTTCCCATTTTTTGTTTTTAGTGAAATAAGCAATCAATTTTTCATCAATGGTAAAAGTAACCGTCTTGCTTGTACCCGGTTCTAAGTGAATTTTCTCAAAACCTTTTAATTCTTTAATTGGGCGTGTAATACTTCCTACTAAATCCCGAAGATATAATTGTACCACTTCATCGCCTGCAACATTACTACTATTGGTCACTTTGATCGAAGCCGTAATATTTCCTCCAGAATTAAATGAATCAGCGCTTAATTTAATATCCCCATAATCAAATTGAGAATAACTTAAACCAAAACCAAATGGATAAAGTGCATCTCTTCCAGAATCTGTGTAATGAGAATAAGTAACCTGAGCTCCACCGTTAGGTCGTCCCGTACTTTTTTGATTATAATATAATGGTTCCTGACCCACATTTCTTGGAAAGGAAACAGGCAGTTTTCCTGATGGGTTAAATTTACCGAAAAGCACATCTGCAACTGCATTGCCGTGTTGAGAACCCAAAAGCCAAGCTTCAACAATACCTGTAACCTGATTGTTGTGTTTGCTCAAATCCATAGGACGGCCATTCATTAATACTAAAACCACATTATCATTGGCCTGGGCTATTGCATCTATAAGTTCATCTTGAACCCCAGCAAAACCTATATCAGTTTGACTGCGGCCTTCTCCGGTTTGAAAAGCATCTTCTCCTACTACCAGAACTACTACATCTGCACTTTGGGCTGCATTAACCGCTTTGTCAAATCCGCTTTTATCAGAATCATTAACAGTAAGAGGTTCTAAAAAGGAACGTTTTCCTGTGGAAAGCTTTGCCCCTTCTGCATAAGAAATTTTGACTCCTTTTGGCGCTCGATTTTTAATTCCTGCCAAAACAGAAACTGCAGAGTTGGCTTCTGCCTGTGCACGCCAGTTGCCTAAAGGAGAATCCTTATCATCTGCTAAAGGGCCAATAACCACAATATTCTTTACTGAATCATTAAAAGGCAATATGTCTGCCTCATTTTTTAAAAGCACAATAGAACCTCGTGCAGCCTCAAGTGCAACTTGTTGATTGGCTTCAGAATAAATTTCTTTTTTCTCCACCTCAGCATCGCAATATTTATAAGGATCATCAAAAAGTCCCAAACGGAATTTAACCCGTAAAATACGACGCACCGCATCGTCAATTAATGCTACGTCTACATTACCTGCGTTAACTAATTCTTCAAGAGATTGCTCATAAGCTCCTCCTTCCATATCCATGTCGCTACCTGCTATAACAGCCAACTCCGCAGCGTTCTTTTTATCTTTTGCCACACCATGAGGAATCATTTCTGTAATAGATCCCCAATCTGAAACCACAAAACCATCCCAGTCCCATTTTTCTTTTAAAATATCACGCTGCAAGTAACTACTAGCCGTTGCGGGAGTACCATCTATTTCATTAAAAGAATTCATAAAGGTGGCCACACCAGCATCTGCGGCGGCTTTAAATGGGGGCAGTATGACATTATTTAATTCATATACTCCAACACTTACCGTATTATAATCTCTTCCCGCCTCTGCAAACCCATAGCCAGCAAAATGCTTTGCACAGGCAGCGATTGTATTGGCTGCAGAAAGATCATCTCCCTGAAAACCATTTATGCGCGCAACTGCAATTTTTGAATTGAGAAAAGGATCCTCGCCTGCTCCTTCCATAATCCTGCCCCAGCGTGCATCGCGTGAAACATCCATCATAGGTGCAAATGTCCAGTTTACTCCAGCTGCAGCCGATTCATGTGCAGCTACAGCGGCAGTTTTTTTCATTATATCTAAATCCCAACTGGCGCTTTCTCCCAATGGTACAGGGAAAATTGTTTTATATCCATGAATAACGTCATAACCAAAAATCAAAGGGATTTTAAGTCTGGAGTTCTCTATAATAAGGCGTTGCGCTTCTCTGGTATTCTCAACCGATGTGATATTGAGCATAGAGCCTACCAAACCTTTTTTTAAATTCTCCAGCTTCAATTGATTGTCAGTACCAGTGGCAGGTCCAGTTACATCCCAGCTTCCATTGTACTGCACCATTTGGCCTATTTTTTCCTTCAAAGTCATTAATGCCAATACAGAATCCACTTTTTGTTCAATAGGATCTTCCTGCTTTACCAGATTTGGTTTTACTTTATTAAAAGAAGATATGAAGAGCGCTAAAGTTAGAAGGGTTGCAACTCCACCAATATAGAAGGATAGTTTATTTTTCATTTAAATTTATTTAATAAAAAGGCTGTCTCAAAAGTACTCTAGAGTATTTTGTCAAAATTTAACGGAGCCTAATGCTTTGACATTTAAATATTGCTATTCAAAATTTCTAAAGGATTACAATACTCTGCACTTTATAAAACAGCCTCTTTAAAGCTAATTACTGATAAACTCGTACATAATCTATTTCCATTGAACTTTGCTGAAAGTCAGGATCAACAGCCCCTCCAAAAGTTCCGCCCATTGCCACATTTAAAATCACAAAAAATGGCTTGTTAAAAGGAGTGCTTGCATCATTGGCAAACTGGTGAAAAATTTCGCCATCAATAGCAAAAACAATATGTTCTGCTGTCCATTCTACAGTATAGGTGTGAAAGGTATTTGCTGCGTCTGAAATTGAGGTAGACTGAGTAACTCCGCTGCCACCAGAATGTTCTGGGTAGTGTAATGTGCTATGAATCACATCTGGCTCATTGCCCTTATATTCCATTATATCTACTTCACCCGTAGCAGGCCATCCTACTTCTTCAAAATCGGCCCCAAGCATCCATATTGCAGGCCAGGTACCACCACCAGTCGTAAGTTTTGCACTTACATCTACGCGACCATAGGTGAATTCAAAATTATCTTTAGTCGTTATTCTTGAGGAAGAATATTCAAATCCTTCCGTAGGCTCTTTAACAAGATTAATTTTTAAAGTTCCGTCAGAAAGTGTTGTATTTTCCTCTGTATAATACTGTAACTCCTGATTTCCCCATCCATTATTATTCCCTATTTCCTGATTCCAGGTTGAAGTATCCAGTGCTGTATCTTCAAAATCATCAGACCATACCAGATTATCGAATTCACTTTCTAATTGAGAGGTCACCGGTCCTCCACTAGAACCACCACCATCTGGATCTGTCGTGAATTTTACGTACCAAGCTAAACTCTCGTCATTACCCATTAAAGAGCGCACCATCATATAATCTTCTGTTATTTCTACAATCTCATAAGTACTGCTTCCTATATAATAACTCATAAAGCCTCCATCTGCTATTAACATCTGGGTACCTGTTGTGGCTCCATCTGGATAAACCGTGTTTGTCGCTGGTGCGAGATTTACAAATTTATCTCCCGAGGAATCATAAGGCAGACATTGATCATCTGGACCGCCACCGCCGCCCACACTTAAATAAGAAGCATTAAAAAATGTCGCTCCCTGATTATCGTGTGTAAATACAATATTGTTATTTGCGTTTAGCGTAAAAGTTATCGCATCATTATAGAAACAGCCCTCACCCTCTTTTTCAAAAGGAGCAGCCGCATAATAATCTGGCGTACCTGTCCCTGCAGGACCTACACCTAAATGCGCTGGTAAAGCTGCTGCTACATACCATGTTTTATTTGAACCTCCTGTTAATAAAGCTTTAGTAGCAGGATCATCAAATGCGCTAAAAACAGTTACTGTAGTGGTCGCGCTAGAGCTCGTTCCCGCTACTCCAGTTGCGATTACAGTAACGACATATTCGTTAGTTCCAGGAGTTGAGAATGTATGCTCGACCGTACCGTTACTCACTGCTGTAGAACTGTTATCACCAAAGGCAAACTTATAATTAAGAGCGCCTTCTGCACTTGCAGTAAAAGACACCTTCCCACTGCCATCACCATCTGGATTATCTGCTGAAGTGTTCATCACCGTAGCTGTAATTGTAAGATCTGTAGGCTCATTAATATCACCAAAATCATGATCATCATCCTGACAGCTAACTGCCAATGCAATCATCACGAAGTACATAAATTTTTTAATTAAATCCATCTTTCTCTTTTTTTCTACTAATTATGAAAATACACGTTATCTACATATACGGTAATAGCACCACTAGGAGTACCAGAATATATAAGTTGTGCAATATTTGATTGGGTAGTCAATCCTGTAAAATCAGATAAAGGAATATCCAAGCTTACCCATTTTCCTTTTTCTATATCTGTAAAGGCAATTTCATGTTCTACATCATCTCCACCTCCATCATAAACTCCATTAGGACCAAAATCTACCAATTTCACTCTGAAGACCTCATAATCTGCTGACCAAACATCCGTATGAAAATAAGTCATTTCACTGGCATCAACAGTTGTTGAAGTAGTTTCTATACCCACAAAATCGAGGTTACTGTATTTTTTTACGGGATTACCCGCAACAGAAACATCTTCTAAAGCTGCAGCAGACCAGTCTGTGCGCCATGTGTCTACACCCACATTTGTATAGGTCTCACTAAAAAGAGATATAACATTTTCTGCAGGTAAATCTGGTATTGGAGCTCCAGCAGTAGGCTCTGTGCTCACCACCTCTCCAAAGGCTATATCATCAAAATAGAAGGTTGTTCCTTCGCCAGGGTTATTAAAATCATAGAAAACAATTGCTCTATCGTAAGAGTTAGCCTCACTGAAAGCGCCAAAACTACTAAGATCAAAGTTCAATTGCTCCCAAGCATTTGCTGTAGTTGTATTTTGAATAACTTCTACAAAAACAGACGGATTTCCGTTACCATCAGGCGTAGATTGTGAGTCTTCAAATTTTAATAAAATAGGCACTCCAGCTTCGGGAGACCATACTTTCATTGATATTACTGTCCCAGAAGAAAAATTTAGGCTCTCATCTAAATTTAGAGAGATTCCTCCCCAGGTTTGAGCGCCTTCGCCTTTATCTAATTGTGTGACTTTTAAACTGGTATTTACACCGGTAGCATCAGGATTATCTATTACGCTTCCTGAAGCACCACCAAAGCCAGCCCAACTATAACTCAAATTCTCAGATTCAAAAGTTAAAGGCAACTTAGTAAGCTCTAATTGTATCGTTCTGATATTATCAAAATAATAGGTCTCATCTGCACCAGAGGTATTAAAGTTAAAAAACATAGACATTACACTATACTGTTGCGCAGGATCTATAGCAGATAAATCAAATACTAATGTTTCCCATTCATTGGCAACAGTTGTATTTACTGTGGATTCTACAAAAACAGTATTGTCTCCCGCTTTTTCAATTTTAAATAAAATAGGAGTACCTACTGCTGGGGAATACACATCTACAGCGACAAACGTAGTATTGCTAAAATCTATATTCTCATTTAGAGTAACAGATGTTCCCGCCCAGGTTTCTGATCCTGCAGGTTTAGTGTAAGAAGCTACAGTAGCACTGTTATTTACATCATTAGGGGCTGGGTTTTCTATAATAGGAACTCCGGCTCCTTCACCACCTCCAAAATTATAAAATGTATAATCTACAGTTCCAGATTCAAAAGTAATAGGGAGAATCAATGGGTCCACAATTTCCACTTCTTCTGTATAGCTCGTGGTGGCAGTTCCTCCACTTAATGCCACAACAGTTATTGTATATAAGCCAGTACTTGTATATGTATAGCTAATGGTCTCATCTGCCATTAGTGCTTGAGGGGATTCTGCATCATCTTCCCCAAAATATACTTCGTAGGAAGCTGCATTTTCTGCACTGGCCGATACATTTACAAGAAATGGATTTCCGGCATCTTTAGTAATAGTCACTTCAAGATTTTCTGGAGCACTAAAAGAAACCGTTAACTCTTGTGTTGCCTGTGAACTGAGACCGGTTATATTTTTTGCAGTAAGACCTATTTGATAGTTACCTTCTGCATAAGTATGCGATACATTATTACCTGGTGTAAACTCCTCTGAAGAACCACTACCATCACCAAAATCAACAACAAAACTGTTTGCCCCTTCTGCAGATGGAAATATGGTAACTTCTCCGGAGTTGTCCTGCTTAATGGTGAAATCTGCCGAAATATTACTTGGTGCGTTTACACTCACATCGGTCAAGCCCTCATCTTCTGAGCAACCAAGAATCCCAATTATGAGAAACGCATAGATAAAAATTTGTAATTTATTTTTCATAATAGTACGTATTAATAGCCTGTATTTTGATCCCAAGTCCCCTGTGAAAATTGAATTTCTTCGAGCGGAATAGGGAAAACATTGTTTTTTGGGGCAGTAAATCCTGCTATAGTTCCGGCAGCACGGTCAGTACGTACCAGATCAAAAAAGCGATGTCCCTCTCCCATCATTTCCAGGCGTCTGTCCTGATATATGTCGTCCAGCAAAGTATTACCACTAGAGGTTACATTTTCCAGACCTGCACGATTTCTTACTTGATTAAGGTAACCGCGAGCCTGTCCTTCATTACCATTCCCGCGTACTATTGCTTCTGCCGCCATAAGCAATACATCTGCATAGCGAATCGCGCGGTAGTTATTGGGCTGGGTTAAATTAGCATCTCCTTGATTCTCATTTTGTCGAGGTAAATACTTCCTGTTATAAAAACCAGTATGTCCTGTATTAGGATCTGGATTCCCTGTATTGTAGGAAGCACTAGTTTCTGCTGCCCACTCTTCTATATTAAGAACAGTAACATCTCTTCTTAAATCATTGTCTGAAAAAGCATCGTAGGCTTCCTGTGTAGGAAGATTAAAACCATAACCGGCTTCAAACACGGGACCTGAGTAACCTCGTACTCCACTAAAACCTACCATAACATTCCCTTCACTACATTGTAGGCACTCAAAACCTGCCCCTTCTGTACCAGTATATTGAACCTCAAAAACAGATTCTGGTCCGTTTTCTGCGGAATATTCGAAAAGGTTAGCGTAGTCTTCATCACCTTCTGTGCCGTATAAATGGTATTTATCAGAATTTATTACAGCTGTCAATTGGGTTGCCGCATCATTAAATTTGTCTTCATATAGGTATGCTTTGCCCAATAATGCCTGTGCAGCTTCTTTAGAAACCCTGCCAACTTGAGGAGCGGTAGATGCCAAATTAGCTATTGCAAATTTTAGATCATTCTCAATATAAGCATATACCTCGGCTTCTGGAGAGCGAGGTATAGATGTCACCTCTCCCAATACAAATTGACCTTCTGGTTTAATAGGAATAGGTCCAAACCATTTAACCAATTCAAAATTGAAATAGGCCCTAAGAAAGCTGGCCTCTCCTAAAATCTGTGATTTGCCGGCAAAATCAAAACCGTCCTGATTCTCTAAAATATAAGATGCGCGTTGTACTCCAGCAAAATTCCAATCCCAGACATCATCCAGATTATCATTAATAGGAGTTTGTTCCATTTTATCAACTTGTTGCCATCCTACCACATCTGTTGCGCTTTCGCCTCCTGCATGGGTGTTATCTGATGCTATTTCACCTAAGATCACATTAGCATAAGTAGATTGCAAAACATCATAAGCACCTACTAAAGCGTTGTTATAATCATCTTCACTGGTAAAATAAGTACTGGAAGATATTTGATAAGGGGGTTGGACTTCTACGAAATCATCTCCGCAAGAAATCAGCGAAAAACCCGCTAATATACCTAAGACTGTGTTATTTAATTTTATTTTCATAATTGCTTTTTTTTAGAATGAAAGATTTACACCAATTATGTATGTTCTTGGCAATGGATAAAATCCATTATCGATGCCACCGCCTATTGGAGCTCCAGTAGAGGCTGTGGGATCATAGCCTGAATATTCGGTAAAGGTGTATACATTATCAACTTTACCATAAATACGTAATCGTTCTATCCCTGTTTTCTCAGAAAATGTAAGGGGAACTGTATATCCTAAAGTTACTGTCTGAATACGTGCAAACGAACCGTCCTCAACAAAAAAGTCTGAGAACACACTATTTGCCGTAGCAGCAGTAGTCACCCGAGGAACCGAATTACTAGTACCTGCTCCAGTCCAACGATCCAGTCTATAATTAAGACGATTCACATTAGGTTGATCACGCTCAAAATTTCTAACAATATCATTGCCTGTACTTGCATACGCGTAAACTGAAAAATCAAAATCCTTATAGTTAAGTCCAAGATTGAAACCCATTGTTAGATTGGGGATTGGATTACCAATATCGGTACGGTCATTCGCATCAATCACTCCATCTCCATTAATATCTACGTATCGTATATCTCCTGGTTGAGCAACTGCTCCAAGAGCACTTTGCGAAGGATGTGATGCTACTTCTTCTGGCGTTTGAAAAATACCGTCTGTTTTATAACCATAAAAATAACCGATTGGTTTTCCCACTTCCATACGAGCTGGAGCAAGTTGACCTACTCCAAAACCTCCGCCTTCAATAAAATCAGTTCCATTAACTTCGGTTACCTCATTATCAAGTGTACTGATATTATAGCTGGCATTCATTGAGAAATTCTCGTTAAACGTTTCCTTATAAGATAAAGAAAGCTCAAGCCCCTTATTCCGAACTGATCCCGCATTAACAGTAGGACTGGAAGCTCCTGGTGCCCCAGTACCATAAATCCCAGAAACTGGAATATTAGGTATTAAAAGGTTATCTCTATTATTTATAAAGTAATCTGCTGTGAAATCAAATTTGTCATTTAGAAAAGTCATATCAAGACCTACATCGAATTTCTTGGCTTCTTCCCATTTCACATCTGGATTAGGAAGAGCTCCTAAAGCATTCCCATTAACCAACGCTTGGTCGGGGCCTAAAACATACGTGGCCTCCCCATTAAGTAATGATAAATACAAGAAATCCCCAATTCTATCATTACCCATGACCCCATAACTTCCTCTCAACTTTAAAAAATCTATAAAGCCGGATTCTCCAAAAAACCCTTCTTCAGAAATCACCCAGCCAGCAGTAACTGATGGAAAGTATACCACCCGGTTATTAGGCCCAAATTTGGTGGAACTATCCCTTCTAAACATTGCCGAGACCAAATATTTTTTCTTATATGCATATTGCAGCCTGCCAAAAAATGACAACCTTAAGTCGTATGCATAGGAAGAGTTTGTTTGATCTTCACCTGTTCCCGTAGCAGTATTTAAATCTGCAAATTCCCAACTATTAGCTTGAACACCGGTTCTTGAACCGTAAAGGCCTTCACCAAATTGTTTAAAAACGGTCATACCTGCAGTAAAAGTCACATCGTGATTTTCATCAAAGGTATTTTTATAGGTGTTGAACAAATCAAACGTGTAATCGTTATCATTGATTTTTCCCAGAGTTACCGAGTTGTCTGTACGGGTATAAATTTTACCGGTTCCAAAATTGTATATCGGAGAAAAATCGCGTGTTTTTGTATTAGATGTATTAAAACCTATACGTCCCTGAAGACTTAAATTTTTTGCATAATCTAAAGTTGCCTGAAAAGTTCCGCTCAATTGATTGACAATATTGCTATTAAATGTGTTTTCAATCTGAGTAAGCGGGTTAACTACTTCATTTCCTAAATTAATCGTTCCATCAAGGTTGTCCTGATCTGTCGAAATTGTAGGAGCAATATTAGCCGCATTAAATAACACAGAGCCTAAGCCAAAATTATTTATTCCTCTACTTTTTGAATACGTGTAGAAAAGTTTAGTAGAGACTTTCAGGTTATCCATCAATTCTGCATCAAGCGATAACTTGGCTGTATTCCTTCTATAATTAGCTTTATCTGGCGCGACAATACCCTCTTGGTACAAGTGCGAACCACTAAATGCATAATTAATTTTTTCAGCACCTCCGCTTACAGAAAGATTGTGACTGTTTATTGTAGTTTGGTCAAATACTTCGTCTTGCCAATCTGTTCCAGATCCTAAACCACTTACATTAGGAAAAGGAAGAGCCTGACCTGCGTTAGCATAGCTTTCATTTAATAACAGAGCATATTCTGTAGCATTTAATACAGGAAGCTTTCTGGTTGTTTCTTGAATCCCAGTATAGCCCTCATAGCTTATTCTTGTAGTTTGATTTCTTTTTCCTGCTTTAGTGGTAATCAAAATAACTCCGTTAGAGGCTATGGTTCCATAAATGGCAGCCTGAGCATCTTTAAGCACCGTAATTGTCTCAATATCCTGTGGGTTAATAGAAGTAAGCCCGCCGTTATATTGAAATCCATCCAATATTATTAAAGGTGTATTATCCCCATTAGTTGAAACACCGCGGATACGGATGTTAGATTGCGCTCCAGGTGCTCCACTCTGTGGTGTTACATTAACTCCAGATGTTGTACCCTGTAATGCCTGTGCGGCGTTTACCGGCTTTAACTGATCTATAGTTTCATCACCTACTGTTGAAACCGAACCTGTTATTTCCCTTCTTAACTGAGATCCATAACCAATCACCACAATTTCATCTAAGGCTTGCGAATCTGGTTCTAAGCTTACATTAATTTGTCTCTGGTTTCCTAAGACAATGTCTTGTGGTGCAAAACCTAAATAAGTAAAAACTAAAATATCTCCTGTACTTACACCTTCTATAGTATAATTACCGTCAAAATCTGTGACCACTCCATTACTGGTGTTTTTGACAATTATGTTCACCCCGGGTAATGGCATATTTGTGTCTGCCTCTGTTACAGTACCGGAAACCGAAAACGTTTGCGAATGCATAGCTAACGGAACACAGAATATAAACAGTACTAGTAAAATTCTATTCATTTTGAAAAAGTGTTTTGTTATCAATTGAAAAGTATTAATAAACCTTTAACTCTTTCATAAATTAACCTCAACAAATAACATACATGAGAATATTTTTGCGGTTTTTATAAGAAAATAGCAATGCAGAGCCCTAAAACCCACTAAAATTATAAGGTGAATATTTTAAATAAAATTGTCCCCTTTTGCCAAATGTTGTGGTCATGTTGTGTTATTATGTGGTGGTGTTGAGGGCATCGAAGGATAAGATGTATTCCGCTAATCCTTCTTCGTGCTCTAATTCCATCTTTTTTCTCAAACGATATCGTTTAATTTCCACACTGCGGACCGAAATATTAAGTAGAGGTGCAATTTCTTTAGAAGATAAATTAAGTCTCAAGTAAGCGCATAATTTAAGATCGTTAGAAGTTAAGTTGGGATGTTTTTCTTTAACAGCCTGTAAAAAATTTCTGTCTGCATTATCAAATGCTTCTTTAAATAGTTTCCAATTGTCCTTTTTAGCAATGTCTTCGTTAATGATTTTAATAACTTCTTGAATATCTTTTTTATCCTTAACATCTGTAAGCTTGTTTTTAAGCTGAGTTAAAAATTCATTTTTCTTAATTAAATTCATTGTAGAAGCTGCCAATTCGCGGTTTTTTGAGGCGACATCTGCTTCTAATTGATTATTCTTCAAACCCATTATCTCCTGCTGCGATTCCAATTGCTTCATCTCCAAATGCCTTTTGTTGCGATCTATTAATTGTTTACGCTGTTTGCGGGAATAATTAGTAGATAAAAGGTGCACTAAAAAAAGAAGGATTAAAAAAAGGATTGCATAGGCCACAATTGCCATTCCCGATAAATACCATGGCTTTGCAATCGTAAACTTATAAGCTATTGTATTTGTAAGTGTATTTGCGCTTTTTGCCCTAACCTCAAACGTGTATGACCCAGGAGGGAAATTCTTAAAAGCAGTCGTACCTGATTCATCCCACGAACTCCAAGTAGGTAGATAATTTAAAACTCTATAGCTGTATTTAACATTATTAAGTTTGTTGTAATCCCTAAGGCTGTATTTAAACCTAATGTAATTTTCATCGTTGGGTAAATCAAGCTCTTCTAATCCTATATATTTCTTTTTATAATTGGTGCCTTTCTTTCCTACAGAAACAGAATTTAAATATAACACTCCTGCATTTGTTGTCTTATAAGGGAATGTGAATGTACTGTAACCTATATTAGCCCCAATTAAATATGTACGATCGCCTAAAAGGGAAATATTTTCAAAATTATTGGCTATGCTTCTGTATTCTATAGGCAATGAAATGCTCTTTTGAGATAATTTATTTTGAAAGGCATCCTTGTTAATGTAATACACCTGATCTGTACCGAAACTCCACCAACTTCCATCTGGCAATACTTTAGTAATTCCGCTAATGCGATTTTGATCTTTAGCTATTCTTTGAAGTTCATTATCTGAGGTAAAACTATCAGAAGAAGGATTGTATTTAAAAACCTCTTGCGTGGTGGAGTAATAAATAGAATCCTGAAATTTAAAAACCGTTAGTCCCAACCCATTTTTTTTAGGGGGCATATAATTTTGAACATCCACAACCTGAGTATCTGATTTATTGAGTTTCAATCTAAAAATCCCTTTGTGATCATGACCTATCCAGACAGTTGTTCTGTCTTCAACAACTATATTTCTTGCAGACAAATCAAAGCCATCTATATAGTTTACTTCCATCGGTTTATTAGGATTAAAAAACGTAATCCCGTTATAATGCCCTTGAAGAATACCATTGCCTAGAGGTTTTATTTCCCAGGTCCCAGATTTACTAAAAATCTGCTCTGCAATATTTTCGTTTATTTTAAAGGTCCCTAGATCGTGGCCTATATAAATTATACTATCTATTGCATTAATTGTCCAAACCTGCCCGCTTGTCCCTTCCACCATTTTATAAGAATCCTTTCCGGTAATTGTGCGGTAGTAGAGACCCTGATTCGTCCCTAAGTATATTTTATCATTTAATTGATAGCTGCAATAAACAGTTCCTATCTCTCCAAATGTATCTGTAAATAATTTAATAGGGCTATTCTGATTTATAACGCTCAAGCCATTATCCAATCCACACCATATATTACCATCGTCATCCTGAAGAATCGAAAGCACCGTATTATTTAAAATATCAGGTTGAACTATGTTTATATTTTCTCTTGAGCTTAAATCGTCTATAAATAGCCCGTGACCTATGGTTCCAAGTACCAGTTTTCCATCTTTAAGCGCAATTGAAGTAAAAACACTCAAGTCTTGTGGGTATTCCTGAAGAAGGGATAAGGAACCTTCACTATAAGTATAAATACCAGAATTTCTTGTGGCAATCAATAAACCATCCTTATAGGTTGAAAGCCCAACAAAAATCTTGTCCCCTATCTGCTCATCTGGAATAAATAGTTCTGTTTTTGTATCATCTATAGCATACAAACCTTCCTTATCAACCTGATAATATATTTTATTCTGAACCTTAAAAAGATTCGTAATTGTTTTTTCAGGAGAAATTACCGTTATTCTATTATCAACTAAGTTATAACTGTAGAGTCTTCTTAAACTCTGAAAAACAACATAGTCTCCTAGGCTTTTAATGTGCCAAAACTGTTCTCCATCCAAAAATTCACCGTCTAAAAATTTCTTTAAACTCGTGTACGTCATTGTTCCATCAGCTCCCTTTTCCCAATAGCCAATATCCATATAAGAACCTGTAAAAATTTTACCGTTTAGAGCTAACACAGATCGCACTGCAGATCCATCTGGCACTTTGTGAAGTTCCCACTGCTCCCCATTATAAACCAACAGTCCAGAATTATTAGCAATGTAAATGGTCTTATCCGCACCCTGTGAGAGCATCCAGTTTTGGTTTCCTGCCCCATAAGTCTTAATGTCAAAATTGGATATAGGAGGCATTTCCTGCGCATAAACGATAGAAGCCAAAAACATTAAAGCATAAACAATTCTCATAAAGCTGAAACTTCAAAATTTACATTGATCATCACAATATACTATCTTATACAGAGAATAGTCAATTCTTTAATTATGGAATGGCTAAAAATTAAAAAGCCATCAAAAATCTTTGATGGCTTTTATAAATTAAAAGGAATGGATTAAAACCAATTCTGCCAAGGTATTCGCGTAAGCATTACCACTAATGCCAATGTATAGAATATAGCCAACAACTTAAATTTAGGTGTAGAAGTCAACTTTTTCTTATGCTTTGAATAGCCTACTGTGATCAACACGATTGTAATGATCATAGCCAATGGATGTTCTACAACATATAATCTTAAATTAGGATCGCTCATTGCCGCACTCATTCCTTCTGAGGCTATTGCTTTTGCTCCTAAAGGAGAAACAAAATAAAGCACAGCACCTATTAAAAATTGGATGTGAGCAGTAATAAGCGTAAACAATGCCAACCTCATATCCTTTGCTCCATATTCCTTTTTGCCAAAATATCCCATCAATGAGTTAACAGCAGTTATTATAAGCACTGCAAGCACAAGATATGCCCAATAAGAATGTACGAATTGTACTGTTGAATACATAAAACATATTTTTAGGTGGTCTTCAAAAATACCGAATTATTAGCTATTTTAAACTCTAATCCTCTCGTCTTTTTCTTACTGTTATTCCCACCTATTTTCAGCGGCTTGCCCTCCCCAAATTAGAGTTGCCAAATAAGGATTATCAATAAAAGGATTTCTATTGCCTTGAGCATCTTCTATTACATTGTTTCTTTGCTCTTCAAATGGAGAAACTGGATCTTCCCTATTCCATTTTAAAAACAGTTCTAAGCTGCCCACTTTATTAAACTGCTCATTATATCTAATATTTAAATACAATATCATTCTTGCAACATCACCTTTCCACTCATCTCCAGGAAACCAAGATGCTCCATCAACCAACTGATAAACCCCACTCGCATCTATATAAGGATAGTTACTTCGTAATGAATTTACTTCAGCATCTGTAGATCTTAAATGATGCAGATCTGTTACGGCATCTGTTGAACTTAAACGGGATTGTGGATAAATATGCTCTGTATTAAAAGTTTGAGGATTATGTGAATTACTATCAGACGTATATTCTCTTTCATCTCTACTCTCTCCAGAATACATTAAGATAACATTTGCTGGATTATTAAGGTCTGCATCAGCATCATATAAATAATTATGCCTTTGACCATATGAAAGAATGGTAGTGTGTTTACTGCTTGTTAGGTCTGAAAGTACAAGATCGTTAAAATCTGGTGTTTCTGAAAAAACTGTGCCTTCATAATAATATTCCAGTTCTTGAGGAATATTAAAAGTAACGGGATAAACTACCTGAACGGTTACGGTTGCGCTAGAACAAGAAGCTTCTGGAGCGTCATCATCACAAATAGTATATATGAATGTATCCTCTCCGGTGAAACCAGCAGCAGCACTATATGTTACAGTACCATCTTCGTTTAAGATAACCGTTCCTGTGCTGGCCGACATATCTACTGAAGTTAAACTAGCATCATCAATAAGTTCATCGTTGGCCAAAAGATTCTCAATGTTCATTTCTGTTGCATTTGCATCAAAAATCACAAGATCATTATTAGCAGTTGGCGTCCCCTCATCTAAAACGGTAACTGTGATTGTAGCTGTAGAGCAGGTTGGGGTTTCATCATCGTCACATATAGTATACGTAAATGTGTC
>CAXBEL010000034.1:0-26167 GCA_963974735.1 uncultured Flavobacteriaceae bacterium
ATGCAACAAGCTTATTGTCTGCGCCTTTTTTCGGCTTATCGTTTAATAATATGAACCCTTCATTTTTCATTCTTTCCATTTCTTCAACAATATTATCTACAGCATAGGCGATATGATGAATACCCTCTCCCCTTTTCTCAAGATATTTAGCTATTGGACTGTCTTTATCTGAAGCTTCCAGCAATTCAATCTTACTTTCGCCTACTTGAAAAAAGGAGGTTTTTACGCCTTCAGACTTTACCTCTTCTATTTTGTAATGCTCCGCCCCCAGAAGCTTTTTATACAATTTGTTAGACGTCTCCAGATCATTTACTGCTATTCCTATATGTTCTATTTTGTTCATAGTATATTTCAAGAATTTGTAAGAGTTATCACTACTGCAACAAAGGTAACGCAATTATAAAAAGTGTATTTTTGCACTATGGAAACGAATAGACAGAAAAAAGTTGCTGGTGTATTGCAGCGTGACTTAGTAGATGTGCTTCAAAAAGCCTTGCAGCAAGCAGGTGCAAAAGATTTAATAATTTCTGTTAGCAAGGTAGGTGTAACAACAGATTTATCTCAGGCTAAGGTTTATATAAGTGTGTTTCCACATCAAAAAGCAGAGGAGGTTTTAAAAGAGGTAAAAACGGTTAAGCCTTTTATTAAACATGAGATTGCGCAACGTACCCGCCACCAATTGCGTAAAATGCCCGAATTACAATTTTATGTAGACGATTCCCTACAATATATTGATGGTATAGATAAATCCCTTAAGGGGGATGAAAATCCAATCGAAAACCCCAATCTCTTACCTAGACGTAAAAAATCATAACCGCCTCGGTGATGAAATTTCCTCTGTTTGTTGCTAAAAGGTATCTGTTTTCTAAAAGCAGCAACAATGCGATTAACATTATCACCATAATTTCGGCAATTAGCATTATTGCTGGCTCTGCAGCATTGTTTATTGTTCTTACTGGGTTTTCTGGACTGAAAGATTTCAGCCTTTCTTTTTCTTCTGTTTTTGATCCTGATTTAAAGGTTCTCCCGGCAACTGGAAAAACTTTTGTGCTTTCGGAAGAACAAGAAAACAAACTCAATAATCTTATTGAGATTAACAACTTCTCTAAAGTAATTGAAGAGCGATCTTTTCTAGAGTTTAAAGGGAAGAACCATATAGCCTATCTAAAGGGTGTAGATGAAAATTACACAAAGGTAAATCCGGTTGATAGTACCATTTTTTATGGCGGTTGGATAACGCCAGAAGAACCTCTTGCGGTTATAGGCTTTGGGGTTTCCAGAATCCTTTCAATAGGCGTAAACAATTATACAAACCTGCTTCAAGTAATGGTGCCTAAGCCGGGAACAGGTCAAATTACAGATCCCACACAAGCCTTTAACAGTTCTAAGCTTGTGGTTTCAGGAATTTTTCAGGTTAATGAAGAACTGGACGAAAAATACATTTTCACCAATCTGGGTTATGCACGCGAGTTACTAAATTATGACCAGCGCCAATTAAGTGCCCTAGAAATAAAAATGAATCCTGAGAGCACTATTTCTCAAGCAAAAGATGATATTCAATCCATACTCGGTTCTGATGTAATTGTTAAAAGTAGAATTCAGCTTAATGACAAACTTTATAAGATGTTGAATGCTGAAAATCTAGCGGTATACCTCATCTTCACACTTGTTTTAATTATCGCTCTTTTCAACTTGATAGGAAGTATAATAATGATTATTCTGGACAAGAAAGAAAATATTAAAACCCTGCATAGTTTAGGTGCGACTCTTACTGAAATAAGGCGGGTTTTCTTTTTACAAGGTGCGCTTATGACAATTTTTGGAGGGCTGCTCGGGATTACATTGGGGGCATTAATTGTTGGTGCCCAGATACAGTTTGATTTGGTTATGATAACTTCCTCCCTGCCCTACCCGATGCAGTTTAAATTCATCAATTTTGTTTCTGTGTTTGCGACAATATCCTTACTGGGTTTACTAGCTTCTCTGGCTGCCTCTAGCCGTATTAATCCGAGGGTTTTAGACTAAAGCTTTATTTAGGCAAAAACAAAATCTGAAAATTTTTCTTCAATTTCATCAAAAGCCGCAAAAACATCTTTTGAATCATCATTGGTCACCATTTTCATGCGATATTCTTTGAAATGCGGAATACCTTTAAAATAATTGGTATAATGTCTGCGCGTTTCAAAAACACCTAATTTTTCACCTTTCCAAGCAATGGCCATTTCAAGATGACGTCGCGCCGCTGCTACACGTTCCAGTATATTTGGGCCTTCTATATGCTCTCCTGTTTTAAAATAATGCTTTACTTCTCTAAAAAACCAGGGGTAACCTATACTTGCACGTCCTATCATTGCACCATCCAGACCGTATTTATCGCGCATTTCCGCTGCTTTCTCTGGTGAATCCACATCTCCATTGCCAAAAACAGGTATGTGCATTCTGGAGTTGTTTTTTACTTCTGCTATTGGAGCCCAGTCAGCGTCACCTTTATACATTTGCGCACGTGTGCGCCCATGAATTGCTATGGCTTTACAGCCTACATCCTGAAGTCGCTCTGCAACCTCAACTATCTTAATGGAATCGTGATCCCACCCCAATCTGGTTTTTACTGTAATAGGAAGATTTGTATGCTTTACCATAGCTTCTGTGAGAGAAACCATTAAGTCTATATCTTTGAGGATTCCGGCACCGGCACCTTTAGAAACCACTTTTTTTACGGGACAACCAAAGTTAATGTCTATAATATCTGGTCCTGAAGCTTCAACTATTTCTACACTTCTCAACATAGATTCCAGATTGGCCCCAAATATCTGAATGCCAACTGGCCGTTCTTTCTCGTAAATGTCAAGCTTCATAACGCTTTTAGCAGCATCACGTATAAGGCCTTCGCTAGAAATGAATTCTGTATAAACCACATCTGCTCCCTGCTCTTTGCAAAGCGCGCGAAAAGGTGGATCACTCACATCCTCCATGGGAGCGAGCAATAATGGAAAATCACCTACGTCTATATTACCTATTTTTGCCAAAGCATTAATTTTAATGCAAAAGTAGGAAATGTTCTAAAATATTAGGTGCTCGTATTAATCCATTATAGATTGCTCTTTAAGCCTTTCACTTTCTTCTGCATCTGTAGGTCTCTGATTGTCACTTAGTTTAAAATTTCCCAAGTTGTATCGCAATCCAAAACGTACCGTTCGGGATTCAGGCATTGCAAAAAATGAATTATTCTGATTAAGATAACGTGAAGACAAGGGTATGTTTAAAGTGTTGAATATATCGGTAGCATCCACTGTAGCTACGAGTCTATCATTAAAAAAGGTCTTTCTTAAGCCTATTGTAAGATGAAACTGCGGATCATCATATTCATAAGACCCGGTAATGAAACCATCAAAAAAATAAGAAGATACATCTGCGCTAAAAGTACCGTCTTTTGAAAGGGTAAATGAATTATAAACACCCAGATAAATGCCGGTTACTTCCTTTTGTATCGTTTGATTGTTACTTTCAAGGCCGATGAACTCTGTTTGCATATTAAAAAAAGAGGTCTCCGCATAAAGACTCCACCAGTCTTTTATGTAATCTGTAAAGGCTATATCAAAACTATATTGTTGCTCAAAAAGCACGTTATCTGTTACAGAACGTAGAATTCTGTTTTCATTATCCTGAAAGGGCAAAATTAAAGGCTTATCATCTGTACGATCCCAATAAGCAGAAAAGAACAATTTATTTTTAAAACTATAATTTAATTCCAATCTGTTAGAAAAACCGGGTTGCAAATCTGGATTACCTAAATTAAAATTGTTTTCATTTAAGTATGTTCTGTACGGATTTAAACTTTGAAAATGAGGGCGCGATATTCCGCGGTTGTATGTAAGGCCAAAAGAGTGATTCTCTTGCGGATTATACATTAGGAAAAAAGTAGGGAAAAGTTCAAAATATTCTTGAGTATTAACTTCTCCCAAGGCAAGTGAATTGCCCTCAATATCTGTATATTCCCCGCGTAACCCACCTTTAATACTCCATTTCTCCCAATCTCGGGAAAAACTTATGTAGGTGGCAAAAATATCTTCATTGTAATTAAAAGAATCTGACAAAGGGGCTATGAATTCTGGGCTTCCAGAATTGGTGTCAAAAAAATTCAATCTGCTTTCTGATTCTGAGCCCGTATATTTTAATCCAGACTCAAAAGCCCAATCAGATATTGGAGCGCTCAAATCTATTTGAGCAGTAAAAATATCTGAATCCTGATGTGCATCAGTATTAAAAGAATTGTCGTTTAAAATACCTCCCTGAGGAGAAAAATATAAAGTTTGTAAGTCCTGAAATTGATCATCGTCATATTTAATATAATTGGCGATGGCAGATAGATTGGCTCCATTTTCGCCTAAATCTTTAGAATAGGTTAGATTCAATAAAATATTGTCTTGCTTATTCTCCCGATTACTATCTGTAGTATATAATGAATCTAGTTGATTTTGAGTATTGTATATTTCAGTGCGCCCATCTATATCAGAATCTGATTTTGGCATATGTAAAATATTGGCACTAAAACTTAAAGAATTCTTTTCGTTGAGTTGAAAATCCAGAATTGTATTTAAACTGTGCGTTAGTGAATGCGTGTTTCGTTTAAAATCATCATCCCAATTAGAATCTATATTGCCTTGAGGATTATAATAAACTATTTCTGCCTCATCATGCTTATAGGCGTATCTGGAGCTAAAATTGTAATTAGTAAATACATTGAGCCAATTATTCTTATAATAATGGCTGGTTCCTGCGGTATATTTAGGAACAACAGCTACCGTGTTGGATGCATTCACACTTCCCTTATAACCTACAGATATACTTTTAGAAGTTACAATATTCAAAATAGCGCCTCCTTCAGCATCATATTTAGAAGGGGGATTTGTAATTACCTCTACAGATTTGATATTTGCACCAGATAAACCCTCCAACAATTCTTGAAGCTCTCTAGAAGATAGATAAACTTTTCGGTCATTTATATACACTTCAGCATCAGATCTTTTAACCAGAATTTTTCCTTGGCTTATTATTACACCGGGTGTCTGCTTTAAAATGTCATAACTACTTCCCGAAGAAACAACCGTATTCTCTACGTTAAAAACGAGTCTGTCAATTTTTTTGTCAATAGTGGGCTTGCGAAAGCTAATATTAATTTCGTCCAGGCTTTCGAGATCCTCATTGAGAACAATTGCGGGCATTTCTAAATCCCCTTGTAAGTCGAATGGTTCTGAGTAACCGTCAGCAAAGCCTACAAAACTCGCTATTAATAGGTATGTACCTTTAACGAGACTCTCTATAGAATATCTCCCATTTTCTTCCGTAACAGTTCCCTTGACCAAAGTGGAGTCTTGGACATTTAAAAGTAGGACATTACTGTAGGCTACAGCAGCATTATTAGTGTCAACAATATTACCCGTAACGGTATAGTCTTGTGCGTAAGCGTTAACCCCCATAAAAAAGGCGGCTAGTATAAGTAGGTGTTTCATATAGGCGTTAAAAATAAGTTAAATCACAAAAACAAAAAGCACAATACCAACTTTTTCTGCCTCTATTTCTAAATTTTTTATGAAGAATATATTTATTAGAATATGCCTTTTCTAAACCGTATATTTGCCGGCTAAAGCGGAGCGCGCATAACCGCATTACGAAGAAAGCACATGAAGAACATTCGCAATTTTTGCATAATAGCCCATATTGATCACGGTAAGAGTACTTTAGCTGACCGTTTACTAGACTCTACCGGGTCTGTAACTGCCCGAGAAAAGCAGAATCAGTTGCTTGATAATATGGATTTAGAGCGGGAACGGGGTATTACCATTAAGTCGCATGCGATACAAATGGATTATACTTATAAGGGAGAACAATATATTTTAAATTTGATTGACACTCCCGGTCACGTCGATTTTTCTTACGAAGTGTCTAGAAGTATTGCCGCTTGCGAAGGCGCTCTCTTGGTTGTGGATGCCGCACAAAGCATACAGGCGCAAACCATATCCAACTTATATTTAGCCCTGGAAAACGATCTGGAAATTATTCCTGTACTTAACAAAGTAGATTTACCCAGTGCCAATCCTGAAGAAGTAACAGACGATATCGTAGATTTATTAGGCTGCGACCCTTCTGAAGTCATTCCTGCAAGTGCTAAAACAGGTATTGGTATAGATGAAATTCTTGCCGCAATAATAGAACGTGTTCCTGCGCCTAAAGGTAATCCAGATGAGCCTTTACAAGCTTTGATTTTTGATTCTGTTTATAATCCTTTTCGTGGAGTAGAAACTTATTTTAGGGTTATTAACGGAAGTATTAAAAAGGGCCAACAGATTAAATTTATCGCTACCGAAAAATCATATTTTGCAGATGAAGTAGGGACTTTAAAACTAACTCAGCTTCCCAAAAAAGAGATTAAAACCGGTGATGTAGGTTATCTTATAACAGGTATAAAAGAAGCGCGGGAAGTAAAGGTGGGTGATACAATTACAGACACTAAAAACCCAACAAAGAATGCTATTTCTGGTTTTGAGGATGTAAAACCAATGGTTTTTGCTGGTATTTACCCGGTTGACACAGAAGATTATGAAGATTTGCGCTCTTCTATGGAGAAACTGCAATTAAATGATGCTTCTCTTGTGTTTCAGCCAGAAAGTTCTGCTGCATTAGGCTTTGGCTTTCGCTGTGGGTTCCTTGGGATGCTGCATTTAGAAATCATTCAAGAGCGTTTAGAGCGTGAGTTTGATATGACGGTAATCACTACCGTGCCCAACGTATCTTATAGGGCCTATACTACTAAAGATCGTGAGACTCCTATTTTAGTAAATAATCCTTCTGATCTTCCTGATCCATCAGGACTTGATCGTGTAGAAGAACCCTTTATAAAAGCTTCCATAATTACAAAAGCCGACTTTGTAGGGCCTGTGATGTCACTTTGTATTGAAAAACGTGGTGAAATAACCAATCAAACTTATTTAACTACAGAACGTGTTGAATTATCCTTTGATATGCCCTTGGCAGAAATCGTTTTTGACTTTTATGACCGGTTGAAAACAGTTTCAAAAGGATATGCTTCTTTTGATTATGCACCCATTGGAATGCGCACTTCACATTTGGTTAAGGTAGATGTTCTATTAAATGGTAATATCGTAGATGCTTTGTCTGCACTTCTTCACAGGGATAATGCTTACGATATAGGTAAAAAAATCTGTGAAAAACTAAAGGAACTTATTCCGCGTCAGCAATTTGATATTCCTATTCAGGCAGCCATTGGCGCTAAAATAATTGCACGTGAAACCGTTAAGGCACTTCGAAAAGATGTTACCGCAAAATGTTATGGGGGTGATATCTCTCGTAAGCGTAAACTCCTTGAGAAGCAGAAAAAAGGTAAAAAGCGTATGCGACAAGTAGGAAATGTAGAAATACCTCAAGAAGCTTTTATGGCAGTTTTAAAACTGAACGACTAATGACTAAAAAGCAGCTTGTAGGTCTTGCCTTAATTGTAATTGCAGGGGCTCTTTCGCAATGGACAAATTTTAAAGAAAATGATTTATTGGTCTGGATTCTTGCTCTTACAGCTGTAGCCGGTATGCTGTTGGTTATGTCAGACTGGCTTAAACCTAAAAATGACTGATTTTTTTATTCTGTAGTTTCTTCACTTACTTCTGTTTCTTCAAGTAAATCTTCTGTATCAAAAGGTTTGCCCAGATAAACCAGTTTGCAGTCTTCAAACTCTTCAATATCTAAATCTTCAATATTTGATTTTAATATTTCAAGGTCTCCATCCCCTTTCTTAATAAATACAGGGATTACATTTTCATCTTCTCTTGTTAACTGTATAAGTGTTTTAAATTTTGCTTTAGTATCAACCTCTATCTCTTGAATAGAAGGGTAATTACGGGCAACTTCTGTAAGGCGAATAAAATCATCTGTGGGCGAGAATAGACCTTCATTGGGACCTGAAGAGCCATCTTTCATTTCGTCGGGCGTAATTAATCTAAATGATCCGTTCTCCCCAAAGATATCCTTAAAGCGGTCAATTGCATATTTGTTTATGTCGCCATTTCCGGTCAGCGCCATTAAATATCCAACATCGTTTAATTCTATGTTGTTCATAAGACTGTCGGAATATATACTTTCTTCTATTGCCTCTAAGCCCCTTTCTTTAGCTTTAGAAATATTGGTACTGTTACTATCTACGAGAACAACATGCCTGTCGTTTTTCTGAAGATATTCCCCTATTAATCGTGAAGCTTTAGAAGCGCCAATGATTACAATCCCTTCTGAATTTGTAAGAAAGACTCCTACCAGTTTAGCAAATATTCTGGCGGTTGTTGCGTTTAGTAAAACCGTCCCTAATACAATCATAAAAACGAGCGGTGTTATGTACTCTGCATCCTGTACTCCTTCGCTGGATAATTTTAAACCAAAAAGCGAAGCAATTCCTGCCGCAACGATTCCTCGTGGCCCTACCCAACTCACAAAAAGTTTTTCATTAAATTTTAATCCCGATCCAGAAGCACTTAAAAAAACACCGATAGGTCTCAAAACAAACACAACTATTGCAAAAAGAAATGCTGCATTCCAGTTGTAAACCAGATATAAGTCGTCCATCTCGATATTTGCTGCGAGCAGTATAAAGAGAATCGAAATAAGCAGTACGCTAAGAGATTCTTTAAAATAGAGTAGTTCTTTAATATTGGGCAATTTCATATTCCCCATAACCATTCCCATAACCACTACAGATAAAAGACCACTCTCGTGGGCAAATAAATCTGAAAGCACAAAGACCCCTAAAACAGTTGCAAGCGTAAAAACGTTTAAAAGGTAATGCGGTATAACATTTCGTTTTATAGAAAAAGCCAGGGCATGCGCGAATGTGAAACCAAAAGTGAAACCGAAAAGTACAATCTTACCAAATTCCTCTAGTGCCGTAAGTGTAAATTCACTACCTGCACCTACATTTATAAATTCAAAAACCAATACAGCTACTAGCGCCCCAATAGGATCTATAAGAATTCCTTCCCATTTTAAAATTGCCGAAATATCCTTTTTCAACGGGATATTTCTAAGAATGGGTGTTATTACGGTTGGCCCCGTTACAATTATAAGAGCTGCAAACAAAAATGAGATACGGAGTCCTAAATCAAAAATATAATAAGCTGCGGCTCCCGCACCAAAAAAAGTAACCAAAGACCCTATTATTATCAATTTTGTAATAACAGGACCTACGTTTTTAACTTCACTGAAGCGTAAGGTCAAACCACCTTCAAAAAGGATTACACCTATGGCTAGCGATACAAAATTAAAAAGACGTTCCCCGGGAAATATTCCAACCTCCCCGTTCCAAATGGGTTCTATCCATTTTGTTTCATTATACGTAAAAAGTGTAGAAATAGGCCCCACAAAAAGACCTATCAATATCAACGGCAAAATAGCAGGAATTTTAAATTTCCATGCCACCCATTGAGCTAAAATGCCCAGAATTATAATCCCTCCTAATTCAATCATCAAAAATAATTTGCGCTATGATACGTATTTCTGCCCTACAACGGAAACCGGTTAACTAATTTCTTTGTTAAATATAGCTTAATAAAGCCAATTGGAAAATTCGATTTCGGATGGCTTTTAGTATTTTGCACCACTTTGTTTTTACCTTATGACAATTCACACAATAGAAGCCGGCAATTTTAAGTTAGATGGAGGCGCCATGTTTGGTGTTGTACCCAAATCCTTATGGACTCGCACAAATCCCGCAGACAGCAATAACATGATAGACATCGCTGCGCGTTGTTTACTTATTGAGGATAAAGATAGATTAACTCTTGTAGATACTGGGATGGGAGATAAGCAGAGTGATAAATTTTTTAGTTATTATTTTCCTTGGGGAGATGCAACTTTAGAAAAATCACTTAAATCTAAAGGCTTTCATCCTGAAGATATTACCGATGTTTTTCTTACACACCTGCATTTTGACCATTGTGGCGGATGTATAAAAAGAGGTGAGGAGGAAAACACTTTTGAGCCTGTTTTTAAAAATGCAACTTATTGGAGCAATGACGATCACTGGAAGTGGGCAACACAACCTAATGCTCGTGAAAAAGCCTCCTTTTTAAAAGAAAACATTCTTCCCATCGAAGAGAGTGGACAATTAAAGTTTATAAAAAAAGGTGAAGATGATTTTATTCAAAGTGCAGAAATGGATTTCGGCATCTTATTTGTTGATGGTCATACAGATAAGCAAATGATTCCGCATATTTCCTATAAAGACAAAACCATAGTTTTTGCTGCCGACCTGCTGCCAACTGCTGGTCATTTACCCCTGCCTTATGTCATGGGATTTGATACACGGCCTTTATTAACATTGGGTGAAAAAGAAAAATTTCTGAACCAAGCAGCACAGGAAGGGTATTATTTATGGTTGGAACATGATGCGCACAACCCTCTAATCACTGTACAGCAAACAGAAAAAGGGGTTCGGTTAAAAGAAAAATTCACAATAGAAGAAATAATTAATTAAGTAAATATGAAAAAAATGATTTTCGCAGCTTTTTTTGCTGCTTTATTCCTAAACTCCTGCGATTCTACCGCTCCGTTAGTTTCGGTTCCTGTAGAAAATGTAGATACGCTTCCCCTAAAGGTTGCAGATTTAACAGAAGATGAAGAGAAATCCTGGGCAGATAAGGACTTAGTACAAGATACTATCCCTGGAATGAGCGTTGATAAAACCTATGATGAACTGATTAAAGGCAACGGCGCCTCAGTAATTGTTGCTGTTGTAGATAGTGGAGTAGATATTAATCATGAAGATTTGGACGGTGTAATATGGACCAATACAGATGAAATACCAGACAATGGTAAAGATGATGACAACAATGGTTATATAGATGATGTTCATGGATGGAATTTTTTAGGAGATGTAGTCGAAGAACAATTAGAGTATGCGCGTATAGTGCAGAAGTACCAAAACCAATTTAAGGATAAATCCTTAACTCAGATCGCTAAAGCTGATCAAGCAAATTATAAAGCTTATGAAGCTGCAAAAGCAGAATACGATAAGGAATACGACGAACTGCTTCAGCAAAAAACACAATACGATCAGATTGTACAAGCTGTGGGAACTGCTCATAAGGCTGTTTCAGAAAAATTAGGAAAGGAAGATTATACCATCGAAGAATTATCTGCTCTTGAAGCTACTACTGATGAGATGAAGCGTAATAAGAACATTCTTACTCAAATGTTGTCTTATTCAGAAACCATTCCTGATTTTCTTGAGCTTATTAATGGGGATTTGGAAAATATGAATACACGTCTAAATTCCAATCTTAACTTAGAAGGACACTACAGAGATGTTCTTGGAGATAATCCTGACGATATAAAAGATGTGGTTTATGGTAACAACAATGTTGTAGGCCCTGACCCAGAAGCTGCTCTACACGGAACCCACGTTGCTGGTATAATTGCCGCAGAACGTAATAACGGTGTCGGGATGAACGGTGTTGCAAACAACGTTAAGATAATGCCTGTACGCGCAGTGCCAGATGGTGATGAGCGAGACAAAGATATTGCTCTGGCTATTCGATATGCTGTAGATAATGGCGCAAAGGTAATTAACACCAGCTTTGGTAAGTATTTTGCCACAAACCCAGAATGGGTTTATGATGCCATTAAATATGCCGCCAAAAAAGATGTTCTTATCGTGAATGCAGCGGGTAATGAAGGATTGGATTTAGATAGCGGGAAGACTGTTTATCCTAATGATCAATTGGATAACATTACAGAATATGCAAATAACGTAATTACCGTAGGAGCTATTGGCCCTAAATATGGAGGTCAACTTGTTGCAAATTTTTCAAATTACGGAAAATCAAATGTAGATGTTTTTGCTCCAGGTGTTCAAATTTGGTCAACAACCCCTAATAATGAATATAAGTTTTTACAGGGCACCTCTATGGCCTCTCCAGAAGTGGCTGGTGTAGCTGCAATGTTGAGATCCTATTATCCAGAATTTTCTGCAAGTGAAATCAAGCAAATTATTCTACAGAGCGGTATTCCTACAGGTACAATGGTGGTTGTAGGTGGAGACGCAAATAACAACCAAAAGTTTTCAGATTTATCTAAATCTGGCAATATGGTAAATATGTATAACGCCTTTAAAATGGCTGAACTTTCATCTCAGGTAAGATAATTTATGAAGAATTTTAGTATAGTTTCCCTTTTAGTATTTGTCCTTTCATTTGCAAATGCACAGAATAATACATCCTACTGGCAACAGCACGTTGACTATAAAATGGATGTGGAAATGAACGTTAAGGATTATAATTATACCGGGAAGCAAAAGTTGGTATATACCAATAATTCACCGGATACTCTTAATCAGGTTTTCTATCATCTTTATTTTAACGCTTTCCAGCCAGGAAGCGAGATGGATGTTAGGTCTTTAAATATTGCTGATCCAGATAGAAGAGTTGGGGATCGTATCTCTAAACTTAGCCCCGAGGAAATAGGTTTTCTTAAAGTAAACAGCCTAACGCAGGATGGAGCAGATGTAACTTATGAGGTTGCTGGTACTGTTTTAGAAGTGGCGCTTGCTAAACCTATTGAGCCTGGTCAAAGTGTAACTTTTGATATGGACTTTAACGGGCAGGTACCGGTACAGATACGTAGAAGTGGTCGTAATAATGCTGAAGGTGTTGAGCTTTCTATGACGCAGTGGTATCCTAAAATGGCTGAATATGATTTTGAAGGTTGGCACGCAGATCCTTACATAGCCCGTGAGTTTTTTGGGGTTTGGGGTGATTTTGATGTAAATATTACTATTGATGCAGATTATACAATAGGCGGGACAGGATATTTGCAAAATCCTGCAGAAGTAGGTCACGGTTATCAACTTCCCAATCAAAAAACCATGAAGCCTAAAAAAGGAAAATATACATGGCATTTTGTAGCTCCTAAAGTTCACGATTTTACCTGGACAGCAGACAAGGATTATATTCATGATATGATAACGGGAGAAAATGGTGTTGAACTCCATTTCTTTTATAAAAACAATCCTGATATCATTGAAAACTGGAAAAACCTACAGCCAAAGACAGCAGATCTTTTAGCCTATTACAATGAACATATCGGGCAATATCCTTACAAGCAATATTCAGTTATTCAAGGTGGTGATGGTGGTATGGAGTACGCTATGTGTACATTAATTACGGGTGAGCGCTCATTTGGTAGTCTTGTAGGTGTAACCGCCCATGAGATGGCACATACTTGGTTTCAGTTTTTACTGGCGAGCAACGAAGCAAAACATGAGTGGATGGATGAAGGATTTACTTCCTACATTTCTGATGAGGCTATGAATGTTGTTATGGAACAAAACAAACCAAATCCGCAGGCTGGTAACTATCAATCCTATTACAGACTAGCAACCAGCGGAATTGAACAGCCACAAACAACCTATGCAGATCATTACGAAAGAAATGCCGCTTACGGAGCTTCGGCTTATTCTAAAGGAGCTGTTTTCCTTGCGCAGCTTGGCTATATAATTGGGAAAGAAAATCTTGATAAAACTATAAAGAAATATTTTCAGGAATTTAAGTTTAAGCATCCTTATCCTAATGATATTAAGCGTACGGCAGAAAAGGTTTCTGGTATGCAGTTGGACTGGTATCTTGTAGATTGGACTCAAACCACCAATACCATAGATTATGGGATTAAGAGCGTTGAAGAAGTGGATGGTAAAACGCAGGTGACCTTAGAACGCGTTGGTTTAATGCCTATGCCTATAGATTTCTACGTTACCAATGCAGACGACTCACAGGAAGCGTATTATATGCCATTAAGAGCGATGCGTAACGAAAAGCCAAATCCATTTCCAGAAATGACGCGTACGCAACTTGAGGACTGGCCTTGGACAAATCCTACATATACCTTTACAATAGACAGCCCCCTGGCAGACATTAAAGCTATGACAATAGATGCTGAGCAGAAAATGGCGGATATTAATAAAGACAACAATTCTTGGAATAAGGAATAATTTTTATTCCAATTTAAATACTAAACCCTTGGCCTAATACGTCAAGGGTTTTTCATTATAAGACTAAGAATAATATGCCAATTACTTCTTCTATATTTACACCAGTTCAAAACATACAGTTCTCCAAGGTTTTATAATGAGTCAAAAGTTTCCAAAAGCAGAGCATTTAAAACGCAAAAAAATCATAGATCAGCTTTTTGTGGATGGAAAAAGTGTAAAGATTTTTCCAGTTTTACTTGTTTATAAGGAGGTTGAATTGCCAGAAGAAAGTATAACTATTCAGGCTGGATTTTCAGTTAGCAAACGCAATCATAAACATGCTGTTACCCGTAATAGGATTAAAAGATTACTTCGAGAGGCCTATAGGAAAAACAAGCACATTGTTGAAACAAACGAAAGAACTTTTGCGTTCATGTTTATCTATATGAGTCGCGAGATTTTAACATATGCTGACATAGAAAAAATAATGATAAAAGTACTTAATCGGTTTGCCGCTAAACTTTCAGAGACGTCAAAAACCTCTGATTAATTAAGTTTAAAAAGATAAATATTCAATCTTTTAGACCTTTTTAATATTTTAGTTATTCTTGTTATCTTTCTCTTAAAAAGAAAGCATACTTATTTGAAAAGCTTCAATCGCTTTTTAAATTCTAAATTCTACAGTTATGAAAAAGAAATTCTTCCTCACCTTGTTAGCGGGAATTGTCCTGTTTACAACGTTAAGTTTTAAAAGTGATTTTTTTGAAATCGCAAAGCAAATTGAAATTTTTACCACCTTGTTTAAAGAATTAAACATGAACTATGTGGATGAGGTTAATCCTGCAGAGTTGATGGATAGTGCTATTGAAGGAATGCTATCAGATCTGGATCCCTACACAAAATATTGGACCGAACAGGAAGTAGAAGATGCTAGAATCAATAACAGTGGAGAATATACCGGCATAGGTGCTACAGTTTTTACCAAAAACAAAAAAATAACCATTGTAGAAACTTATAAAGATTATCCTGCAGACAAAGCGGGGCTTAAAGCAGGAGATGAAATTACTAAAATAGGTGATATTACCATTGCAGATTTTGAAGAGGATGCCGGAGATCTGCTTCAAGGCTCTCCAGGCACTTCTGTGCCTATAACGTATATTAGGCAGGGTAAAACACATACCACCAGTATAAACAGGGAAGAAATTGATGTAAAAGCAGTTCCCTTTTATAAGTTGTTAGATGATAATGTGGGCTATGTTGTTCTTTCTAAATTTAATAAAAAGGCATCTTCAGAAACAGCTAGTGCCATAAAAGATTTAAAAGATCAAGGGGCAACTTCAATTATTTTGGATCTAAGAGGTAATCTAGGAGGATTGCTAACGGAGGCAATAAATGTGAGTAATTTATTTTTGCCTAAAGGTGTTTTGATCACAACTACAAAATCTGTTATTGAAAAGTACAACAAGGAGTATTACACACGCAATGAACCCCTCGATTTAAATATGCCTCTTGCTGTTCTTGTTAATGGACGAAGTGCCTCTGCAAGTGAGATCGTTGCAGGTTCTTTGCAGGATTATGATAGGGGAGTGGTTGTGGGTGCCCGTAGTTTTGGTAAAGGGCTAGTACAACGCCCTAAAAAACTCACTTATGGGACACAACTTAAAATCACAATTTCAAGATACTATACACCCAGTGGGCGTTGTATACAAGCCTTAGATTATTGGAACAGGGATGAGCAAGGAAATGCTGTAAGAGTAAATATTGATGATTACAACGAGTTTAAAACCAAGAATGGTCGTAAAGTCTATGATGGGGGCGGTGTTCTTCCAGATGTAGAAGTAGAATCTGCTAAACTAAGCTCTATTACCGAAGCATTACTGCAGGATATGGCAATTTTTGATTACGCAACAGATTATTATTATAATCACAATTATAAAAACCTGGATGATTTTAATTTTACCAATAGCGATTACAACGGCTTTAAGAATTTTCTAAAAACATCAGGTTTTCAGTATAAAACAGAAACAGAAAAAACACTGGAAAAAGCATATATAGATGCTGCGCAAGATGGAATACAGGAAGAAATAGGAAGCGCTTACAGTAAGTTAGCAAGTACAATTGATGCTGTTAAAGAAGAGCAATTAAATAAAAAGGAGCGGGAGATTTCTAAAATAATTATTGACGAACTTGTAAAACGTTATTTTTATAGAGAAGGACTTTACAGCTATCAATTAAATCATAATGAAGAAATAGCGGAGGCGGTCTCTGTCTTAGGTAATTCTGACCGTTACAACAAAATTTTAAACCCTTAATCATGCAATCGTTTTTAGACTTTTTTGAGTTTATGCCGGTCTGGATGAAATTCCTGTGGATTGTTGGCGTCTTAAGCATCTGCTGGATTCTGGAGGGGTATTATGCCTTCAATACGCTTAAGTATAAAAAATGGAAACATGCGGGAACAAATTTTATTTTATTAGCTTTTGTAATGGTAATAAACATAGGGTTTGGGGTTATAACCCTGGGCTTGTTTGAGTGGGCGCAGGAAAAACAAATAGGATTGCTTTTTCTGGTGGATTGGCCTATTTGGGTAGAGTTAATCATAGCCCTTTTAATTCTTGATCTAATCGCTCAATATGGCGTTCATTATCTTTTGCATAAGGTAAAATGGATGTGGAAACTGCACTTGGTTCACCACAGTGACACAAAAGTAGATGCAACTACAGGAACGCGACACCATCCATTTGATTTTATAATTAGGGAAACCTTTGCACTTTTTGCCGTTTTAATAGCTGGAATGCCTCTTGCGTTTTATTTGTTCTATCGTATTGTAACTATATTTTTTACCTACTTCACGCACGCCAATATTAAATTACCAGGTAAATTGGATCAGGTATTAAGCTATATTTTTGTTACACCGGCTATGCATAAATTTCATCATCATCATCAGATGCCTTGGACAGACACAAACTTTGGTAATATGTTTTCAATTTGGGATCGTCTTTTTGGCACTTTTGTGTATGAAGATACAGCTTCTATAACTTATGGCCTTGATCTTACTGATCCTGAGAAAGATGAAAACATCTGGTATCAATTAAGTCTTCCTTTTAATAAAAAAATCAAGTATAAAAACTAAGATAATATCCTTTATCTACTCATATTCTGTGTTTTAACTTAACATTAAGTGTCTTTTTTCTTTATTATAGGTATCTTACAGATTATGATCACGATAGACAAAGACACCGACAAAAACACGGAATTTTTAAGCGAGACGATAACGTATTTAGAAGATAGAGGCTTTGAAAATATTAAAGCTGATGTTGAAGGTTTTGAAACCCCTAAATCCTATATCAAACGCGGCAGCAAAGTTACAATCACACCAGATATTGTTGCCGAACGAGATGGTGAGAAACACATTTTTGAAATTAGTTTAAAGTCTAAAAAACCCAGACTTCTAAAATCAAAATGGCTTTTTCTAGATGTTCTAAGTAAAATGAAACAATTTCGTTTCAAAATAGTTACCACAAGAGGTCATTATAAATTTACTAATGAAACTTTAAGTGAAATAAATCTAGAGAAAAAATTAATCAAGATTTAACCCCTTTTTTGCCCAACAAAAAAAGTAAAGAAACCCGAAATGAGTATTTCGGGTTTTTTATTTTTTAATCATTCTTATGTGTGGGATACCATCTTCTAAATAACCTTCGCCCACATCCTGAAAACCTAAATTTGAATAAAAATTGTTTAAGTAGGTTTGTGCTGATATTTCTATTATTTCTGCATTATAATGTTTAGAAACAGCTTCAATAGAGACTTTCATTAGATCTTTACCGTAACCATATTTTCTTTGGTCCTCCTTTACAATAACCCTTCCTATACTGGCATTATCAAAATAATATCCTCCTTTGAATATTCTCGTATATGCTATTAGACTTTCATCTTTGTAACCAAGTACGTGTAAGGCTTTTTGATCTTTACCATCTATATCCTGATACACACAATCTTGTTCTACTACAAACACTTCAGAACGCAATTGCAATAAATCATACAATTCTTCTTTAGTTAAATCCTTGTATTCCTTTATTTTAAAATCAATCATATCCCTCAATTAGATTTAATTTTAAAGTTTTGTTTTTAAGATCAGCTATTTCTATTTCATAATGATATGTACCCTCACGTATAGTATCTGGAACAATGTAGGCTTCTGGTATATAACTAAATTTAATTCCGTTGTAATACGTTACAACACCAAAGGGGTCCAAAATATAATATGCTTCGTAATTAGTAGAATATGAATTACTAGCTAGAGGTCCTAAATTGATATCTTGAGTTGGCGTTTTTAAATAAACTGATGTAAAGTTATAAGGTGTTTTGTTGATAACTATAAAATCAACCTGTGGACCATTCTCTTCTTCTATTTTTTCTAATTTACGTTCGTGAATATTATCTAAAGCTTCCTCCAGCACGTCGCTGCAGCTGCAAAAAATAACACATAATATTATTACAATTCTTTTCATCTAATCCTGAACTATTATTTCTTTATCATCTGGTTTTTCATATTCTGGTTGGATATTAATGTGATTAATACCAAACGTGGCTACAACATCTTCAATTTCAAGTAATATACGATCAAATTCTGAAAGCATAATATCTTCATTAAAATCTATATGAGCTTCAAGATGTACTTCATCCTCATTGAGTTGCCAGATGTGAATGTGATGCATATTCTTTATCCCAGCAATATCTTTAACCTCTTCTACAATTTTTTCAATCTCGATATCCTCTGGAGTGAAAAGCATCAAAACCTTAAAAGAACTTTTAAGCAAATCATATCCCATCACTATTAAATATACACCAATGGCAACCGTTAAAACACTATCTACCCAAAACCACTGGTAAAACTTCATTAATAAACCTCCTACAAGTACTGCTACAGAAGCCATCATATCTGTTAATAAGTGAAGATAAGCAGATTTCATATTCATATTTGACTTGCTATCCTTCTTTAATAAAAGCACACTAAAACCATTAACCACGATACCTAATAAGGATAACCAGATAACCAATGAGGATTCCACAGCTTGTGGTTCAAGAAATCTAATAACAGCTTCTTTAATTAAAATAATGGCGACTATAATGAGGGTAGCGGCATTAACAAAAGCCGCTATAATTTCTGCTCGTTTATAACCAAACGTTCGATGGGAAGAAGCCTCTTTTTTAGAAAATACTGTTGCTATGTAGCTTATGATTAGAGAAAGAACATCGCTAAAATTATGGACAGCATCAGAAAGCAAAGAAAGGCTACCAGATAATAAGCCACCTATTACCTGAGCAACTGTAATAACTATATTAAGTGCTATAGATAATAAAAGGTTGCGCCCCTTAAGATCTTTAGTATGGGTATGATGGTGATGGTGTGAATGGTTATGCCCCATACTCTTTATACCGTGCTTTATAATTTTATTTACATGCTATTTTTTCTACACGACGGCTGTGACGCCCCCCTGCAAACTTTGTTTCAAGAAATGTATCAACCATTTCTATAACCTGTGGTATAGAAGTATAACGTGCAGGAATACTTAAAATATTTGCATCGTTATGCTCACGGGCCAAACTTACAATCTCTTTTGTCCAGCAGAGTGCAGAACGAACTTTAGCATGCTTATTGGCAGTCATATTTGCCCCATTACCGCTACCACAAATTATTATACCTAAAGAAACTTCATCTTTTTCAACAGCTTCGGCAACAGGATGTACAAAATCTGGGTAGTCAACACTATCTGCAGTATCACTGCCAAAGTTGACAAATGAATGTCCCTTTTCCTCAAGATATTTTAAAATGGCGTTTTTATATTCTACACCAGCGTGATCATTACCTATTGCTATTTTCATAATATGAACAGTATTTATTACATCAAAGGTAGCAAATAGCGGGGAGTTTTATTCATTCTTGTTATTCATGAAAATTCACTTTGCTCATTATTAATAAGTTAACATTTAGTTAACATTCCTGTTTATAAGTTGTCATCAATTTGTAACAATGAAAATTTGTTTTTAAATAAAAAAATTCAATACTCGAGTTCAACTTTCATGTGCAAGAAAAAGTTTGACATTTTTGTACTCATATTATCTTCACAATAGAATCTAATTTTTAATAATGTTCATTAAAAAGTTATTCTAAAATCCTGGTTAAATAGGGTTATAAACAATTGTTGATAGCACACAGTAAATCGTTGATTTACATCATAAAATACTATTTACACATGTGTTGATAACGGTTAATAAAGGGTGAAAACAAAAAAAACACAACTTATAGGTAAAAAGTTATACCGCTATTAACAAGCTATAATAAGCATCATTTTATTTATTAAATTTAAAAAAGAAAAAATCTAATTATATATACTGTTGACAACTCAAATAAAATCAGTTTCAATTAAAATTTAAAATGAAAATTGAGTCAAAAGCAAATGCACTCTTAATGAAAGATTGAAGAATTAAAAACTCTATTAAAATATGTAGGATGTGGTGGTAATACAAGAATCAAACCCTGCATTAATATAAAATATAGTTACTATAAATCCCAATAGAAAAATTAGGATAAAAAGTAAAGTAACACGAGTTGAAGGTTTTATAGTTAATTTCATTTTACCTTTTATTTATAGAATAGACGAAATTAATTGGTAAGTGTTACACCAAAATTAAGAAAATTTTAAGATACTATTCTATCATTTTTAAAATTTTCCACTTTTTTGTATTAAATACCATGAAATAAGCTTATTTTATACTTTAAGATTAACTAAAACTTCACGCTTTAACTCCATACTTCTCACCGATTAACATTAATTTTAGACTCAAATAATACAAAGCATTGAATGCCACAAAAGAAAAGAAGAAGATCATCCAATAAAACAGCCGATTTATCACAGGACATATTAAGAATTCTAAAGGCTGATCCCGGTAAAGTATTTAATCATAAAGAGATTGCAGCAAAACTGGGAGTGAATGATCCTAGCAGTCGCAATCAAATAGTAAAAAGATTATCTCAGCTTCAAGCTAAAGAACAGATTGAAGAAAAAGGGAAAGGTAATTTCATTTTTAGCGATACTAAACATTACCATACAGGAATCCTTGACACTTCTTCCCGTGGTGGAGGATATGTGATGGTAGAAGGTATGGAACAGGATATCTATGTGCCTGCTAATAATCTTAATCAGGCTTTTAACGGTGATGAAGTAGAAGTTTATATTTATAAACAACGCAGAAGTAAAAAGCACGAAGGGGAAGTAGTAAAAATATTAAAACGTAAAACCGACGAGTTTGTAGGTGTTATACAGATCAAAGATAATTTCGCTTTTGTTAATACTTCTGCAGAGGGCAAAATGTACACAGACATTTTTGTACCAAAAAATAAAATTGGTAAGGCTCAAAACGGAGAGAAAGTATTGGTTAAGATGGAGGATTGGCCAGAAAAGGCAGATTCACCATTTGGTAAAGTTATTCAGGTATTGGGAATGCCAGGAGAGCACGATACTGAAATTCACTCCATACTTGCGCAATATGGTTTACCTCATGATTTTCCTGAAGAGGTTGAAAATTATGCAAACAAACTTGATACTTCTATAAAAAAAGAAGAAATACAGAAACGTCGAGACATGCGGGATGTCCTTACGTTTACGATAGATCCAAAGGATGCTAAAGATTTTGATGATGCGCTGAGTTTTCAGGTATTAAAAAATGGAAATTATGAAGTGGGAATTCACATTGCAGATGTTTCTCATTACGTTGTTCCTGGGACTATTCTTGACGAAGAAGCTTATGATAGGGCTACATCAGTATATTTAGTAGATCGCGTAGTACCTATGTTACCAGAGGTACTTTCTAACAATGCTTGTTCCTTACGTCCTAATGAAGAAAAATATACTTTTTCTGCTGTTTTTGAAATAGACAAGGAAACTACAAAGGTTAAGTCTCAATGGTTTGGTCGTACTGTGACTTATAGTGATGCACGTTTTGCTTATGAAGAAGCTCAAGAAATTATAGAAACAAGAGGCAAAACAATTCCCTCAGAAATATCACTTTCTGGCAAAGAATATCAGGTAAATGATTCAGTAGTTGAAGCTGTTTTAGAATTAAACCGGTTGGCCAAAATTATGCGGCGTCAGAGAATGAAGGATGGCGCGATTTCTTTTGACAAATTAGAAGTCAAGTTTAATCTGGATGAAAACAATGATCCAACGGGAGTTTATTTTAAAGAGGCAAAAGATGCCAATAAACTTATTGAGGAATTCATGTTACTCGCTAATAAAAAAGTAGCTGAATTTATAGGAAAACAAAGCCCTAAGAAAACATTTGTTTACAGGATACACGATGAGCCTGATAATGAGAAATTGGCCGCACTTAAGAATATTGCAGGGCGTTTTGGATATAAAATGAATTACAAGGATCGAAAATCTACAACAGCATCACTTAATAATCTTTTGAGTAATGTAGTAGGTAAAAAAGAGCAGAATCTTATAGATACGCTAACTATAAGAACTATGAGCAAAGCGGTTTATAGCACAGATAATATAGGCCATTATGGTTTAGCTTTTGACTACTATTCGCATTTTACATCTCCTATACGTCGTTATCCTGATGTAATGGTACATCGTTTATTGCAGCATTATCTAGATGGCGGTAAATCTGCAGATCAGGAGGAGTATGAGAAAAAGTGCAAGCACAGTAGTGATATGGAATATTTTGCTACAAGCGCAGAGCGCGATTCCATTAAATACATGCAGGTTAAATTTATGCAGGATCATAAGGATGAAACATTCTTAGGTGTAATTTCTGGTGTGACAGAATGGGGTATTTACGTAGAGATTGTAGATAATAAATGTGAGGGAATGATACGCCTGCGGGATATTAAGGGGGATCATTATGAATTTGATCAAGATCAATATGCTATCGTGGGTCGCAAAACAAAAAAGACAATCACTTTAGGTGATGAGATTTATGTAAAAGTTAAAGAAGCAGACCTTGTTAAGAAACATTTAGATTTCACTCTAATAGGCACAAAAGAGGAAGTAGAGGATTAATATTCAGAACAAGTGTAACAATTTATAGCTGTACTTGTCTTTAGATTAAACCATTTAGAAAGAGATTATGAGAACAATTATTATATGCTTCTGTGTTTTATTAACAAGCATTGCTTTTGCACAGAACCCAAGGGTGAAAGATGTAGGCAACTTTACTGAGGTGAAGGTTTTTGATAGGATGAAAGTAAATCTTATTAAATCTAATGAGGATAAAGTGGTACTCTCCGGTGAGGATGTCGATTATATAGAGGTTATCAACAAAGATGGCCTGCTAAAAATAAGAATGGACTTTGACAAAATTTTTGACGGTAACAAAACCTTTGTTGAAGTACATTATACAAATCTTCATGTGATTGACGGTAATGAAGGAGCCGAGATTGTTTCTAATGAACTTATTGAACAGAAAAAGATAATAATCAGAACTCAGGAAGGAGCTCAGGTAAAAGCAGGATTAAATGTTGATAATGCAGAAATACGTGCGGTTACTGGAGGTATTGTAGATATTAGCGGACTCGCAAATGTTCAGAAGGTTGAAGTAAATACTGGTGGTATCTTTGATGGCAAAGAGCTTAAAACAAAAACAACAGAGTTGAGAATACAGGCAGGTGGAGAAGCAGATATTTATGCTACAGAACTTGCCGATGTAAAGATACGCGCTGGTGGTGATGTTAATATATATGGCAATCCAAAAGAGGTTATAAAAGACAATTTTATAGGAGGCCGAATTAACGTCATGCGTTGATTTATGTCAATTTGGTTACATTTGTAGGAAATGATTAATTCCTGAATGTTACAAGATCTTTCAACGGCAATACCACTTGGATTTTTACTTGCGTTTTTGATAGGTCCGGTTTTTTTCGTTTTATTGGAAACAGCTGCTTTAAAAGGTTTTAGAGCGGCTTTGTTATTTGATTTAGGGGTTGTATCTGCAGATATTGTTTTCATTCTTATCGCTTATTTTAGTACAAATAAATTATTACAAAACCTTAAAGATGATCCCGGTCTCTTTATTTTTGGAGGGATGTTGCTCAGTACTTATGGTGTCATATCTTATATAAAGGCAAAAAAAACTACCGTAAAAGAAGGTCCGCATCCTACTGTCATTATGAGTAGAAGAAACTATTTAGGTCTAATAGTTAAAGGTTTTTTACTCAATTTTATAAATATAGGTGTTCTTGGTTTTTGGTTAGGGATGATTATTTTCGTTGGTCCTACAATGGATATGAATCCCAATAGGATACTTCTCTTTTTTGTTGGAATACTTGCTACTTATTTAACAGTTGACATTTTTAAAATTCTATTGGCTAAAAAATTACGTTCTAAACTTACACCTGTACGTATTGTGAATATTAAAAAGGGGATAAGTATTATAATGTTGGGTTTTGGACTTTTGTTTATTTCAAAAGGGCTTTTTCCATCAGAAATTCAGAAGATTGAAAATAAAATTGAAGAAATCGCCCCCAACAATACGTTTACAGAAAAGGCAAACGATAGCAGTATGCTCGAAAAACTATAAAAATAAAAAAGCTCCTTATTTAAGGAGCTTTTTTGTTGAGGTGTCGAGCGGATTCGAACCGCTGTAGATGGTGTTGCAGACCACTGCCTAGCCACTCGGCCACGACACCCAAACTATTTAGGTGCGCAAATTTAAGTAAATTCTGTAGAAAATAAAGCCTTTAACGTTTTTTAGTCAAAGCAACGCTAACAGTAGCTACATCGCCGCCTATAGGGGGATTAACCTTACTTACTTTTACTTTCGCTTTGTTTATTTGTGATATTTCTTTAAAAGATCTGTCAAGAATACGCTTACAAACCTGCTCAAGAAGTTTAGATCTTATAGCCATTTCTTCCTTAACTATTTTATTAAGATGCACATAATCTACCGTATCGCTTAATTTATCTGTAATGGCAGCTTCAGTAAGATCTGCCTCAACTTTAAGATCTACTCGATAATCAGACCCTATCTGTCCTTCCTCGACCAGACAGCCGTGGTAGGCATAGACCTTAATATTGTTCAGTTTTATTATTCCCATATACTTTAAAACAACAAAGATATTATATATCCCTACTTTTAATAGCCTCTAAGTTTTAATAAGTGAGCACAACATAAATAGCGAGTTATAAAAATGCTGTAAACACCTATTTTTAGTAATTTTACGCCTTTCATAATTTAACTATGGCAGAGGAGTATAAAGCACTCAATTTTATTGAGCAGATAATAGAAGAAGATTTGTCTAATGGGTTTAAAAAGGAGAACCTAAGATTTCGTTTTCCACCAGAACCCAATGGATATTTACATATAGGTCATTGTAAAGCTATTTGTTTAAACTTTGGTCTGGGTGAAAGATACAGCGCCCCGGTAAACCTTCGTTTTGATGATACTAACCCTTCTAAAGAAGAACAGGAATATGTAGATGCTATACAAGAGGATATTGCCTGGTTAGGTTTTAAATGGGATAAAGTATGTTATTCTTCAGATTATTTTAAGCAGTTATATGATTGGGCCGTTCAACTTATAAAGGATGGGAAAGCTTATGTGGATTCTCAGAGTAGTGATGCGATGGCAGAACAAAAAGGAACTCCAACTGAACCAGGAAAAAACAGTCCCTACAGAGATAGAAGTGTAGAAGAAAACCTGGATTTATTTACCAGGATGAAAGACGGGGAATTTAAAGAAGGTCTTCACGCCCTGCGTGCTAAAATAGATATGGAGTCGCCCAATATGTTAATGCGTGATCCTATTATTTATCGCGTAATGCACAAAGCACATCACCGTACAGGTGATGAATGGTGTATTTATCCTATGTACGATTGGACACACGGGGAGAGTGATTACATAGAGCAGGTTAGCCATAGTTTATGTTCATTAGAATTTAAGCCACACAGACCGCTTTACAACTGGTTTAGAGACGAAGTATATACTAATGGTATAAAACCTAGACAAAGAGAGTTTGCAAGGCTTAATTTGAGCTATACGATTATGAGCAAGCGCAAGTTGCTGCAACTGGTAGAAGATAATGTTGTTTCAGGTTGGGACGATCCTAGAATGCCTACAATTTCTGGATTAAGAAGA
>CAXBEL010000035.1:0-26148 GCA_963974735.1 uncultured Flavobacteriaceae bacterium
TTAATTAAAATAACCAAATCCTATGGCCAGTACACCTACTATTAAGCAATAGATTGCAAACCAGGACAACTTACTCTTCTTTACCAGCTTAATCATCCAGGTACAAGCGAATAAACCGCTTATAAAAGCTGCGAGAAAACCTATGGACAGCGCTGTGACATTTCCTGTTTCTGAGGAAAGTTCACCGCTCATAATATCCTTTGCTATTTTACCAAATATTAAAGGCACCACCATTAAAAATGAAAAGCGAGCTGCTTTGCCTTTGTCGTTTCCTAATAATACTGAGGTAGAAATAGTTGCTCCACTCCGCGAAATTCCCGGTAACATAGCTATTGCCTGAGCTACCCCTATAGTAAATGCGTTGCGGTACGAAACAGGTTTTTGGGTGTCTTTTGCTTTGTCTGCCAACCAAAGCAATAATGCGGTAACTATAAGCATAAAACCAACGAGCAAAATATTACCGCCAAAAAGAGATTCAAGCTCATCTTCAAATAGCACGCCGATTATTACTGCGGGGAGCATAGAGATAATGATCTTGACAGAAAATTGAGTTTCTTCATTCCATTTAAAGGATAACAGACCTTTTAGAATTTCCCAAATATCTTTTCTAAAAACCACTATGGTACTTAATGCGGTCGCAAAATGTAATACTACAGTAAACAGCAGGCTTTCTTCAGGAATTGTATTGTCGCCTAAAATCGCTTTGCCTAATTCTAAATGACCGCTGGAAGAGACAGGAAGAAATTCAGTTAGACCTTGAATGATGCCTAGGATAATAGCGTCTAATGTATCCATTTATTTAAATGAGGGTTATAAGAAAGTCGTTGTAAAAGCTTGTTTGTCTTAACTGATTAAAAGATTATTCCGCTTTTTTATTTTTATCAGGATTGAGCAAAATAGCATAAACCTCTATACCAAACCCAAGCAAAACAAGAGCAGGAGCTAAACGTATTCTGCGCCAATTGTAAATTTCAGGATTAAATACATTGGGATCATCACTGCCACCACCAGACATTAAAATAAAACCAAGGGCAATAACACCTAGGCCAATAAGCATAACCTTATAGTTTTTCTTTCCAAAAATAAAACTGCTTCTGTGCAGTTCGGCTTTTTCCTTTCTTTTCTTTTCTCCCATTTTATCATTTTTTGATTTTTCAATTTTCTTGAAAAATCATATTCCTATATCTATATTTCAGTTTAATAATAAAGCTCGTCTGTCCTTAAATTTAAAAAACGCTGTGTGGCAAAAAATGTGCTGAGCCAGGTAATTACTATTCCCGTCAAAAATACTCCCGCAAATAAACCTATTAGTAAAACTTTATCTGACAACAAATCCAATTCTGGAAAGCTTTCATTAAGATAATAAAGCACCCCAGCCATCCCGGCTAAGGAGATAAATGCACCCAGCATCCCTAATTTTATACTTTTCCATATAAACGGTCTTCTAATAAAACTTTTGGTTGCGCCCACCATCTGCATGGTTTTAATGGTGAATCTTTTAGCGTAAACAGATAAGCGAATAGAGCTGTTTATAAGAAGAACAGCTATAAAGGTAAACACACCGCTTATTATCATGATCCACAGGCTTATCTTTTTAATATTATCGTTAAGTAAAGAGATAAGAGGTTGATCATAATTTACTTCTTCCACAAAGCCTTTGTTTAGAATATCATCTGCAATTTCCTTTACTTGTGAAGCAGAAACATAGTCCGCCTTTAGATAAACATCTATAGAATTCTGTAATGGATTGTAACCTAGAAAATCCATAAAATTCTCTCCTATTTCCTTGCTGTGCGCTTCTGCAGCTTCCTCTTTTGAGACAAACTTGGTAGACTTTGTATAGTCTGCCAGAGATAGGCTTTTTTCCAATTGTTTTATCTCTACATCTTTTGCAGAATCTTTTAGGTAGATCGTGAGGGCGATCTGTTCTTTAAAATGATCAGCTACTTTTTTAGAATTGAGGACTAGAAGTCCCAATAGTCCTAATAAAAAAAGCACAAGAGCAATACTAATGACTACCGAAAAATATGAAGATATCAGTCGGCGGCGTTGGTACTTTTCAAAAGATGAAGACATAGATTGGGCAAAATTTGTGTAAAAGTAAGAAAGTTAGCGGTTTCTTAAACGTGCAGAAGTACCATTTTGTATTTTAGTATGGCCTTATTTCCTATATTTTAATTGCAACAGCGATTATATAGTTTGAAGTAAGGCCTTTTAAGGTTTCCGACTAGGCTGAAACTGGTTAATAATCTATTAGACATTTCATATGAATATTCTTATTTACGGTATAGGGGGTGGTTTTTTTGGTGCAAAATTGACCAATACAGACAATCACATTACTTTTTTCGCCAGAGGAAAACATTTGAAAGCGGTTCAGGAAAATGGTTTGCAGATTAAAAGTTTTCAAGGTGATTTTACTGCAGTACCCGATTTAGCAACTGATGATTTAAAGTTAATTGAAAAGCCTGACCTGGTAATTCTAGGTATTAAATCCTGGCAAATAACTGAAACCGCTAAAGCTTTAAAGCCCTATCTCAAACCAGAAACTGTTGTACTTCCTTTACAGAATGGTGCTGCAAATGCCGATAAACTTTTGGAGGTTTTGCCCAGGGAAAATGTGATTGCAGGCTTGTGTCGCATTATAAGTTTTATAGAGGAGCCGGGGATAATTAAACATCCAGCTTTTAATCCAACCATAACTTTTGGCGAACTCGATAATACTAAAACACCACGTATAGAAAACATTAAATCTGTTTTTGATAAAGCCGAAATCAATAACAGTATAGCAGAAGATATACAGGCAGAAATCTGGAAGAAATTTCTTTTTATTTGCACAATCAGTGGTATTGGGGGTCTTACACGTGTGCCGATTGGTGCGATACGGGAAAGTGAATACCTCTATAAAATAATGCAGAATACCGCAAAGGAAATTCTAGCAGTAGCACAAGCAAAAGGTATTTATATTACTCAAGATGATGTAGATAAAACATTTACAGGTATTGATGGTCAAAACCCAGAAACTACGGCCTCAACCCAACGGGACATTATGGAAGGCAAACCTTCTGAGTTGGAAAATTTTAATGGTTATATCGTAAAGCAAGGTCTGGAACTCGGTATTCCCACACCGGCAAATAAAATGATTTATGAGTGTCTTTTGCCTATGGAAAAAGCGGTGCGGACAAAGTATAATGGCGTCTAGCTATTCTTTTATTAAATCGTAAATTTGCGCCCTTATAAACGCATACCCATCAGGATAATGAAATACGATTTTAACGCGATTGAAGAAAAGTGGCAGAAACACTGGGCAGATAACGGAACTTTCCAAGCCAAAAATGACAGTGATAAACCTAAATATTATGTTTTGGATATGTTTCCCTACCCATCTGGAGCGGGACTGCATGTGGGGCATCCGTTAGGATACATTGCCAGCGATATCTATGCGCGTTATAAAAGACACAAAGGTTTTAATGTGCTGCATCCACAAGGTTATGATTCTTTTGGTTTACCTGCAGAACAGTATGCCATACAAACCGGGCAGCATCCTGCGTTAACCACAGAGACAAATATTAAACGCTACCGCGAACAACTTGATAAAATAGGATTTTCATTTGATTGGAGTCGTGAAGTGCGTACTTCTGATCCAGCATATTACAAATGGACGCAATGGATTTTCATTCAGTTATTTGAGAGTTGGTATAATATAGATACAGATAAAGCTGAATCTATTGAAACCTTAGTTGAAAAATTTAATGCTGAAGGAAACACTGCAGTTAATGCGGTGTGTGATGATGATATTGAAAATTTTTCAGCTGAAGATTGGAACAATTTTACAGATAAGAAAAAGCAACAAATTCTCTTAAAATACAGACTTACGTATCTAGCAGAAACCGAAGTAAATTGGTGTCCAGAGTTGGGAACTGTTCTTGCTAACGATGAGATTGTAAACGGAGTTTCAGAGCGGGGAGGTTATCCTGTTATTCGTAAAAAAATGACACAATGGAGTATGCGTATTTCGGCGTATGCGCAGCGATTACTTGATGGATTAAATACCATTGACTGGCCACAACCTCTTAAAGATTCTCAAACCAACTGGATAGGAAGATCAGAAGGAGCTACGGTTTCGTTCAAAGTCCTTCCTGTCAGTTCGAGCGCAGTCGAAAAAGCACACAACATAGAAGTATTTACCACACGTCCTGACACCATTTTTGGAGTGACATTTATGACGCTTGCTCCAGAACATGAATTAGTAGAAAAAATTACTACTTCTGATCAAAAAGCAGAAGTAGAAGCATATATAGAAGCAACTGCAAAACGCAGTGAACGTGAGCGAATGGCAGATGTCAAGACCATTACGGGAGTATTTACTGGAGCGTATGCAGAGCATCCTTTTACTAAAGAACCTGTTCCTATCTGGATTGGTGATTATGTACTTGCCGGCTATGGGACAGGTGCTGTGATGGCTGTACCTTGTGGAGATCAACGGGATTATGATTTTGCTAAACATTTTAATATTCCGATTGCTAATATTTTTGAAGGTGTAAATATTTCAGAAGAAGCCTACTCTGGGAAAGACAGTACAAAGATTACCAATTCAGATTTTCTGGATGGTTTGTCTTATGCAGAAGCTGTTCCTAAAGCGATAGCCGAATTGGAAAAATTGGATCAAGGTAAAGGGAAAATCAATTATAGATTGCGTGACGCGGTATTTAGTCGTCAGCGCTATTGGGGTGAACCATTCCCGGTGTATTATGTAGATGGGATGCCGCAAATGATAGATGCAGCACATTTGCCGCTTCAATTACCGGAAGTAGAAAAATACTTACCTACAGAAGAGGGCGAACCACCACTGGGTCGTGCAACTAAATGGCATTGGGATACTAAATCTAATCAAGTTGTCACGTCTAACGAAGTCGAGACGTCTACAGAAAATGGTATCTACCCACTCGAACTCAACACCATGCCAGGTTGGGCAGGAAGCAGCTGGTATTTCTTTAGATATATGGAGAAAGCTATGCGCGATGAGGTTTTCGCTTCGCAGGAAGCGATGGATTATTGGCAGAATGTGGACTTATATATTGGCGGAAGCGAGCACGCAACAGGTCATTTGTTGTATAGCCGCTTTTGGGTAAAGTTTTTAAAAGATCGTGGTCTTGTGCCGGTTGACGAACCTTTTAAAAAGCTGATCAATCAGGGGATGATTTTGGGGACTAGTGCTTTTTTTTATAGATTAAATCTTAAAACTATTAAGAAAGATAGAATAAAAGAAGTTAGTGGAAATCAAACATTGAATTCACTGGATGATTTTGATTTCATTTCTCTAAGGTCTAATGTGTTTATTTCGTTTGAGATATTAAGTAGAATTTTAAAAGTAAAACCTTCCTCATCTTACAGTAATTCTGTCTTCATTGGAAGAGATAAAGAACTTTCTGTAAAATTACTAAACCACTTTGATGCAGATAAAGATCAAATAGAAAGACTTAGAAATGGAACATATGAAATAGAGATAAATTTTGATTCAATACATGCCCCTGTTGAATTTATAAACTCATCAGATGAACTTGATATAAAAGCTTTTAAAAACTGGCGTCCAGAGTTTAAATCTGCCATTTTTATAGGTGAAACCGGCGAAGAGATTAATGATGATAAAAAGGACAAATACATAGTAGGTCGCGAAGTCGAAAAAATGTCCAAGTCGAAATACAACGTCGTCAATCCGGATGATATTTGTGAAGATTATGGCGCAGATACATTGAGAATGTATGAGATGTTCTTAGGTCCATTAGAACAGGCAAAACCATGGAACACCGCAGGGATTTCTGGTGTACACAACTTCCTTAAAAAACTCTGGAAATTATATCATACTGGCGCTGAAGAAAGTTTTGTGGTTTCTAATGAAAAAGCTTCAGCTGAGGCTATGAAAACCCTGCACAAAACCATAAAGAAAGTAGAAGAGGACATTGAGAATTTCAGTTTTAATACTTCGGTTTCTACTTTTATGATTGCGGTAAATGAATTAAATGCTGCAAAATGCAACAGTCGTGAAGTTTTAGAGCCCCTTGCTGTTTTAATTTCGCCGTACGCACCGCATATCGCAGAAGAACTCTGGAATAAATTAGGACATAGTGAGTCTATTTCTACAGCAGACTTTCCAGTTTTTGATGAGAAACATCTGGTAGAAAGCAGTAAAGAATATCCTATTTCTTTTAATGGTAAAATGCGTTTTACGATGGAGCTTCCTTTAGATCTTTCTAAAGATCAAATTGAGGCTGCTGTAATGGAACATGAGAAAACTCAATTTTATTTAGAAGGGCGCACACCAAAAAAAGTGATTATTGTTCCCGGAAAAATAGTAAATTTAGTAGGCTAATGTGGGAACTAGACTACATAGAAGTTATAGGCCTTTTAGCCGCAGTCTTGACCACTTCCTCATTTGCACCACAAGTGTATCATACCTGGAAGACTAAGGATGTAGCCGGGCTTTCACTTACTATGTATCTCGCTTTTTTTACGGGAGTGGTTTTATGGACGATCTATGGTGTGCATAAAGACAGCCTTGCAATTATTCTTGCCAATTTTATAACGGGAATTCTGGTATTGGTTTTACTGATTCTAAAAATTAAATACGGAAAAAGCAAGAAGTAAAATTTTTGATAAAAATATTTCAGGACAGTCAAGAATACATTATTCGTAAAATGACTGTCCTTTTTTTATGGATATATTTCATTGATTTTTTTCAAATTAGGGTATTTTACTTCCCAAAATTTAGAACATGATTATAGGAGTCCCCAAGGAAATCAAAAACAACGAAAATCGAGTAGGTATTACACCCGGCGGGGTGTTTGAGTTGGTCAAGCAAGGCCATACCGTTAATGTGCAGCAGGATGCAGGCTTTCATAGCGGCTTTATGGACAAACATTACATCAAAGCTGGTGCACAAATTCTCAACACTATTGAAGAAGTGTATGCTTCTGCCGAAATGATAGTAAAAGTAAAAGAGCCAATTGCCAGCGAATACGAACTCATTAAAAAAGATCAGATTGTTTTCACCTATTTTCATTTTGCTTCCAGTGAACCGCTTACTAAAGCTATGATCAAAAGCGGTTCTGTTTGTATCGCTTACGAGACTGTAGAAGACGATGACAGGAGTTTACCCTTACTTACTCCTATGAGTGAAGTTGCAGGCAGAATGGCCATACAGCAGGGAGCGCGTTATTTAGAAAAACCAGTTAAAGGAAGAGGTGTTCTTTTGGGTGGTGTTCCTGGCGTTACTCCGGGAAAAGTTATGGTGTTGGGTGCTGGCGTAGTAGGAATTCAAGCGGCAAAAATGGCTGCAGGTTTAGGAGCTCACGTGACTATTCTTGATATAAGTATGAAACGTCTTCGTCATGTAAATGACATTATGCCTCCGCACGTAGTTACCGAATTTTCAAACGAATTTAATATTAGAAGGCATATAAAAACTCACGATCTCATAATAGGAGGTGTGTTGATTCCCGGAGCAAAAGCACCTAAATTAATTACTCGTGATATGCTTAAGGATATGCGACCAGGTACCGTGATTGTAGATGTCGCGGTAGATCAAGGCGGTTGTGTGGAAACCTCAAGGCCTACAACTCATGAAGATCCTGTATTTATTATAGACGATGTGGTGCATTATTGTGTAGCCAATATGCCGGGGGCAGTGCCTTACACTTCGACCGTTGCATTAACAAATGTTACCTTACCTTATGTACTTCTTATAGCGGCAAAAGGATGGAAACAAGCCTGTACAGAGCGACTTGATCTTCAAAAAGGACTGAATATTGTTAATGGAGAGGTTGTATACGAAGAAATTTCTGAAGCTTTTGATCTTCCATACAAATCAGTAGGAATGTATTTATAGAAATTGCTGCGGTCAAAACGGCAGAAATGCATTTCGGCTTATTTTTTGCTTTCTTAAATTGTAACTTTAACGTTTAAGAAAGTAAAGATATGTTAGGATATTATATAATCGGTGGACTTTTCATGCTCATAAGCATGTTTGTAAGCAACCGCTTAAAAAGCAAATTCAAAAAATACTCAAAGATCCATTTACAAAATGGAATGAGTGGTGCAGAAATCGCAGAGAAAATGCTCCGTGACAATGGTATTACAGATGTGCAGGTAATTTCTGTTCCGGGTCAATTAACAGACCACTATAATCCACAAAAGAAAACAGTTAATTTGAGTGAGGGTGTTTATTCACAACGCAATGCAGCAGCGGCAGCGGTTGCTTCTCACGAAGTAGGACATGCTGTGCAACATGCCCGGGCTTACAGTTGGTTGGGTATGCGCAGTAAACTGGTTCCAGTTGTAAGTATCGCTTCAAAATATTCCCAATGGGTTATTTTAGGCGGTTTGGTACTGGCTGCTTCCACAGCATTTGGTCAGACTTTATTACTGGTAGGTATTATTATGTATGGAGCAGGTACTTTATTTAGCTTTATTACTTTACCAGTAGAATACGATGCCAGTAACAGGGCTTTAGCCTGGTTAGAAAGTTCAAATATGCTCACACGTCAGGAACATGACGGTGCGAAAGATGCTTTAAAATGGGCCGCACGTACCTATGTAGTTGCAGCTATAGGATCATTAGCTACACTGTTATACTTTATAAGTATTTACATGGGTAGAAGATAATTAAGCCAAAAATACAATCTAGTGAAACCCTGAACTTCTGTTCGGGGTTTTATATTTTTATTTGTCTCTCGATTTGCTGGTCGAGGGATATAAAAGTTTCAGTGCGTGATACTCCTTCTATAGCTTGTATCTTTTTATTGAGCAAGTGCATGAGATGCTCATTATTTTTGCAAAGAATTTTTATAAATATAGACCAGTTTCCAGTGGTATAGTGACATTCTATAACTTCTGGTATATCCTGAAGCTGTTTTACCGCCGCAGGATTACTCACAGCTCTATCTAAATAGATTCCTATAAATGCAGTGGTGTTATATCCCATCACTTTGGGATCTATAATAAATTTTGAACCGGCAATAAGGCCGGATTTTTCAAGTTTTCTTAATCGTTGATGTATGGCTGCACCAGAGATTCCTACCTTTCGTGCAATTTCAAGGATTGGCCTTCGGGCATCCTCCATTAGCTGGCGAAGGATGATTTTATCGATCCCATCTATAGCTATCTGTTCGTTTACTATCTTCACAAGAATATATTAAAATTCTGTTAAAAATAATAAAAAGATTGATAGATGAAAGTACTTACTAGTGAAAACATCAAAGAATTTCATAATTTTTAGAAAATCCTATATATGAAGCGGGTTGTAGCCTAAGTAGGGCACGTCATATTCCTCAAATTTGATGTCATATTCAGTTAATTCCTTTAAAATTGGCTCATAAACCTCCCGAGCAATCGGTATTTGCACACCGGGTGTTTTTATTTCCCCATTAAGAATTATAAGTGCTCCTATACCAAGAGGTAAACCTACTGTTTTTGCCATTGCCGTATTGGTCTGATTTTGCCCTAGACTTACCATTGTGGCATCTATTTGCTTTTTCTCTCCATTGAGTTCGTATCCAAATTTATGATACATGACAATCATATCTTTTTCTTCGGCTTCGAGGGTCCACTTATCTTCTAGAATCTTCTGCAGACATTGTGCTGGAGTGGCATTTTTTAATCCGATTTTTTTATTGGAATTAAACAGATCAAGCTCAGCTAATTTGTCCCAAAGCAAATCATCCTGATCTATTTTTGTATTATGTCTGAGCTTTAATTCTACAGAATCTGTGGGCGAGTAGGGGAGAAAAAGATTTGTAAACTCCCTATAACTCATGTTTTCAGTTTCCTGAAGTGTATAACCATCATCTGTCATTCCCAACTGCACAAATACATTCCAAGCTCGGGAAAAACCAACCCTTCTAATGGTTCCTCTATATAAAGTTAAGATGTCTTCCAGACCATATATTTGACGGTACTTTAGAGAGTTTCTATTTGCATATGCCTCAAAACGCCCATAACCTTCCACTTGAAGAAACTCTGTTCGTCTAAACAATCTTTGATAAGGAATATATTTATAGGTGCCCTCTTGAAGAAATTCTGCGGCGCCACCTTGTCCAGCTAAAACCACATTTCGAGGATTCCAGGTAAATTTATAATTCCACAGGTTGGTGTCACTTTCAGGTGCCACAAGTCCACCAGTAAATGATTCAAATAGCAACATTTTGCCCCCTTTATCCCTTATGCGATCTATCACATGCATAGCACTCATGTGGTCCAGACCGGGATCTAAACCAATCTCATTCATAAACACGAGCCCCTTTTCTTTTACAGCAGCATCAAGAGCTTGCATTTCTTTACTCACATAAGATGCTGTAATCATATTCTTCCCGAATTTGACACAATCTCTGGCCACTTCTATATGAAAACGGGCAGGTAACATGCTAACGACCATGTCTGCATTCTTAACGGCCTCCTGTCGCTGTGATTCTTCAAAAATATCTAATTTAATGGCTTTTGCTCTGGGCTGATTTGCAACTAAACGCTCAGCATTTTCGATCATTTTATCAGCAACAATAAGTTGTAAGTCTTCTTTTTCAGCTTTAGATATTAAATAATCTATGAGTTGAGAAGTTGATTTACCAGCACCTATAATAAGTATTTTACGCATAAAGAAGTGTGTTGTATTTTTGAAGATTGCCAAACGAATGTAGGCATTTGATCAGGCAATTGAAAAAATTATTATGAACAGAAAATTTATGATTGCAGGAGCTATTTTTGGTTTAACAGCAGTATTGCTGGGAGCATTTGGAGCTCACGGATTAGCTAAACTTCTTGATGTGCAGTCAATTGCTTCATTTGAGACTGGAGTACGTTATCAAATGTTTCACGCTTTACTTTTACTTCTACTAGGAATGGAATTAAAAATTGGAAAAAAGAGCAGTCGAGCGATTTTTTACCTTTTAATTTTTGGAATTCTATTTTTCTCAGGTTCTATTTATTTATTGTCAACTCAACAAGCTACAGGATGGGACTTAGGCAGTATAGCGCTTCTCACACCGTTTGGAGGTTTTTTATTAATAAGTGCATGGGGACTTTTACTCTATGATTTTATTAAAAGTTAAGGGCGTTACAATTAACATTTTTAGGATGTTGGATTAAAGATATTTGCTATTTTTGCGCCATTAAAACACAACAAAATAAATATTCTATGGCATCAACTGCCCAATTTACGAAAACGATTTCGTTAGATCAGTATGGTATCGAAAGAGCCAATTTAAATTATCAGTTAACTCCAGAAGAATTACATGAGATTACCCTATCTAAAGGGATGGGTAAAGAATCAAGTACAGGGGCTTTAGCCATTAATACGGGTGACTTTACAGGTAGGTCGCCAAAGGATAGATTTATAGTAATAGACAACAATACCAGAGATGATGTCTGGTGGGGAGATATAAACATACCTTTTGACGGAGATAAGTTTACCAATCTTCAAAAAAAAATGACCAAATATCTATCTGGTCGTGATGTTTATGTTAGGGATGCCTTTGCTTGTGCGGATGAAAATTATAGAATGGGAATTCGTGTAATAAATGAATATCCCTGGTCCAATCTTTTTGCTTACAATATGTTTTTGCGACCTAACGCGACTGAATTGGAAAACTTTAAAGAGGACTGGCTAATTATAAATGCCCCCGGTTTTAAAGCAGATCCAGAATTAGATGGAACAAGACAAGAGAATTTTGCCATTTTAAGTTTTACTCAAAAAACTATTTTGATTGGCGGAACAGGTTATACGGGTGAGATTAAAAAAGGAATATTTTCTGCTCTTAATTTTATATTACCTACTCAAAAGAAAACCTTACCCATGCATTGCTCTGCAAATGTGGGTAAAGATGGAGAAACGGCAATATTTTTTGGTTTGTCTGGTACTGGTAAAACCACTCTTTCTGCAGATCCTGAAAGAAAATTGATAGGGGATGATGAACATGGTTGGACTCCAGAAAATACTATTTTCAATTTTGAAGGAGGCTGTTATGCCAAGGTTATCAACCTATCACAGGAAAATGAGCCGGATATATATAACGCAATTAGGAAAGGTGCAATTCTTGAAAATGTAATACTAGATAGCGAAGGAAATGTAGATTTCGCAGATACTTCAATAACTCAAAACACTCGAGTTAGTTATCCCATAGATCATATAGATAATATTAAACAGCCTTCTGTAGGGGAAAATCCCAAAAATATATTCTTTTTAACCGCAGATGCTTTTGGTGTATTGCCTCCTATTTCAAAACTAACTCCAGGTCAGGCTGCTTACCATTTTATAAGTGGTTATACGGCAAAAGTTGCTGGTACAGAAGCAGGTGTTACAGAACCTGTACCATCATTTTCAGCTTGCTTTGGAGCACCTTTTATGCCTCTACATCCTACTAAATATGCAGAGATGCTAAGCAAAAAGATGAAAGATGCTGGTGTAAACGTATGGTTGATAAACACAGGTTGGACTGGTGGTCCTTATGGCGTAGGTAAGCGTATGGCTTTAAAATATACACGAGCTATGATAAGCGCAGCTATGCGTGGGGACTTAGGAGAGATTTCTTATGAAGACTATCATATACATTCTGTTTTTGGGGTAGCGCAACCTAGAAAATGTCCGGGAGTACCTACAGATGTTCTAAGTTCACGTAAAACCTGGAATGATGATGAAGGTTATTATAAAACTGCACATAAGTTAGCAGCTGCCTTTAAGGCAAACTTTAAAAAGTTTGAGGCCTTTGCCAGCGAAGAAATAATGGATGGACAACCTCCTTTAGGATAAATTTTGAATGTACTACTAATAAAAAAGGTCTCATTTAATGAGACCTTTTTTTATTTGATATAAAGTAACTGCTATTTTTTAGCATTCACTTCATCAATATACTTTTCAAGCGCCATTGTCATAGATGGAGTTTCAGGGGTAGGTGCCTGGATGTTAACCTTAAGATTAGCATCGTTTGCCGCCTTTACCGTGGAGTTTCCAAAAACTGCAATGCGCGTATCCTTCTGTTGAAAATCTGGAAAGTTTTCAAATAGGGATTTTATTCCGCTAGGGCTAAAGAAAACTAATATGTCGTAGTAAACATCTTTTAAATGAGAAAGGTCGCTAACAACAGTTTTATAAAAAGTTGCTCTTTTCCAGTTTACCTTTAATTCGTCAAGTGTCTCTGGGATGTCCGGTTTTAGAACATCTGAAGAAGGAAGTAAAAACTTCTCGTTTTTATACTTTTTCAGCATAGTGGACATATCTGCAAATGTGCGTTTTCCTACATAAATTTTACGCTTTCTATAAACCACATATTTTTGTAAATAATATGCCACCGCTTCGCTTTGGCAAAAGTATTTAAGGGAATCGGGTACTTTGAACCTCATTTCCTCGGCAATTCTAAAGAAGTGATCTACAGCATTACGGCTGGTGAGAATTATTGCTGTATAATCCTTAAGATCTATCTTCTGATGCCGTACCTCTTTACCAGATACTCCTTCTACATGTATAAAGGGAATAAAATCAATCTTTACACGCTTTTTTTCTTGTAATTCAAAATAAGGGGAGTTCTCTACTTTCGGTTCTGGTTGAGATACTAGAATCGTCTTCACTTTCATAGATTATCAATTTTTTAATGGTTTACACCAAAGCTAAGCATCTTATATAAAATAAAATAGGGAGCAATTTCAAGAGCGCAAAGGTACAAAATAAAATAAAAGAGATTACTGTAAATTAATTTTTCGTGTTTGCGCAGTGTATTAATTAAACTTATAGAGTTTAGTAGGACTAATATCCCCACTATAATTTGAATGCTTAATAAGCTAGGTTGAAATGTATATATAAAGAGGGCATTTATCAATATAAGGATAATAGAAAAGTAATTGCGGTAAACTAATTTATGATAATGATAATTGGCCATTTCTTTTTCTCCATTAAAAAGCACAGCCATCATTTTTTCAACTAAAAATTTAACACCTACAAACAGACTATATATTACAAATATGCGGAGGTATACAAAGAATGGGCTTATGTCTGGCGCAAGATCTAAAGCATTAACAATTAGGTATAAGAATAAGGATACAGATAATAATTGTACTATGAATAATAATACATTGAAGGAATCATTGAACTTGATTTCTTTTCCTGTTTTGAGAAGATATTTTTCATTTAAAAAAAGCTCAGAAAAATCGGCAAATTTATTGGCGTAGGCTATTTTTACTACGGTAAGAAGAACTAGGCAGGATACCAGGATTAAAGTAATCCAATCATTGCTTATAAATGTTCTTTCTATAGCTTCCAACAAGGTTATTTTAACGGTGCGTAAAATTAATATAAATACTGTAGTTTGCTAAGAAGTCATAGAAATTAAAGTCCAAAATAATTACATTTGCCTCAAAGCATTTTAGATGGCAGCATCGCTTGTCGTAATCCCAACATATAACGAAGCAGAGAATATTGAAAAGCTGATAGGCAACATTTTTGCCCAGCAGCGTAAATTTGATATTCTCGTAGTGGATGATAATTCGCCAGATGGCACGGCTAAAATAGTTAGTGGACTTCAGGCTGAGTATAATTCTAAATTATACCTTTTGCAAAGGGAAGAAAAGGAAGGTTTAGGGACGGCTTATATAGCAGGTTTTAAATGGGCATTAGAGCGGGATTATGAATACATTTTTGAAATGGATGCAGATTTTTCGCATTCTCCTAATGATCTTATTCGACTTTACAATGCTTGTGCAAAAGGAGGCGCTGACCTTGCCATAGGATCACGGTATAAAACAGGGGTTAATGTCGTAAATTGGCCAATGGGTCGCGTTCTTATGTCGTATGGCGCATCTAAGTATGTGCGCTTTGTGACCGGTATGGAGATTTGTGATACCACAGCAGGTTTTATATGTTATAGACGAAAGGTGTTAGAGAGTATAAATTTTAACAAAATAAAATTTATTGGATATGCTTTTCAAATTGAAATGAAATTTAAAGCACATTTGCTGGGCTTTAAAATTGAAGAGGTGCCGGTTATTTTTGTAGATCGCACAAAAGGTGTTAGTAAAATGAGTAAGGGTATTATTTCTGAAGCTGTTTTTGGAGTAATAGGAATGAAAGTGAAAAGCCTTTTTAATAAGTTCGAGATTTAATATGGAAAAGATTCTTATAAAAGATGCAAACATCGTTAACGAGGGTAAAATAGAACGTTGCGATGTTTATATAGAACAAGGTGTCATTGTAAAGGTTGCTAAAAATTTAAGCGCAAAAAGCCCAGATGTAAATATTTTTGATGCAGAAGGAAAATATCTTTTTCCCGGTATTATAGATGATCAGGTGCATTTTAGACAGCCAGGTCTTACTCATAAGGGAAATATTGAAACAGAATCTAAAGCTGCGGTAGCGGGTGGGATTACTTCTTTTATAGAAATGCCCAATACTAATCCCCAGACAACAACAATAGAAAAGCTGGAAGAGAAGTTTAGCATTGCGGCAAAAAGCGCCTATGCGAACTATTCTTTTATGTTTGGCGGCACGAATGACAATATAGAAGAAATTCAAAAAGTAGATAAGACTAAAGTTGCAGGCTTAAAATTGTTTTTGGGAAGCTCTACAGGTAATATGCTCGTAGATGATGAGAAAGTGCTAGAAAAGATTTTTAAAAGTACAGATCTGCTTATATCTGCACATTGTGAAGATGAGGAAACTATAAGAGAGAATCTTGAAATCTATAAAGAGCGTTACGGCGATGATATTCCTGTAAATATGCACCCCATTATAAGAAGTGAGGACGCTTGCTATATTTCTTCTTCCAGAGCGATAAAACTAGCTAAAAAAACAGGCGCAAGACTGCATGTATTCCACCTGTCAACCGGTAAGGAAACTGAGCTTTTTAGCAATAAAATCCCACTTAAAGATAAAAAAATTACAGCTGAGGTTTGTATTCATCATTTGTGGTTCACAGAAGCAGATTATGAAGAAAAGGGGACTTTAATAAAATGGAATCCTGCCGTAAAAACCGAAAAGGATAGAGACGAACTCTGGGAGGCTCTCTTGGATGACCGCATAGATGTCATAGCTACAGATCACGCTCCACATACGTTAGAAGAAAAGAAAAATGTATATACCAAGGCACCAAGTGGTGGTCCTTTAGTGCAGCATGCATTTCCTGCTATGCTTGAAATGTATCACCGGGGAAAAATAAGTTTGGAAAAAATTGTGGAGAAGATGTGTCATAATCCTGCAATTTTATTTCAAATAGAAAAACGCGGATATATTAAGGAAGGATATTATGCCGATTTAGTTTTAGTCGATTTAAACAATCCTTGGACGGTTAATGCTGATAACATTCTTTACAAATGTAAATGGTCACCTTTTGAAGGAAGCACTTTTAAATCCCGTATCACCCATACGTTTGTAAACGGTAGATTGGCTTACAAAAATTTTAAAGTTTATGATGAGCGATTTGCCACACGTTTAACTTTTAACAGATGATGAAAAGTTTCATTCTCTTTTTTATGATTCTTTTGGTTTTGGGATGTCAGGATGTAGAAAAGCCTAAAAAGCCTGACAATCTGATTGCAGAAGATCAAATGAAAGAAATATTGTATGATGTTTCTTTAATAAATGCTATTCGCAGTTTTAGTATTACTAAACTGAAAACATCAGGAATTCAACCTGATAAATTTATCTATGAAAAATACAATATAGACAGTACTCAATTTGCCGAAAGCCTTTCTTATTATGCCATCGACTTTAATCAATTTACGCGTATTTGGCAAGATGTAAATGATAGTATTGAGAAAAACAGAGATATTGTAGATAGTCTAAAAGATGAGGCGGATAGTCTTAAACGTGCTTCATTGGATACTCTGGAGAAAAGATCTGATAAATTAAATAGAGAGCCTTTTCTTTCTGAAATTATGGACAAGAGCATTAACGATTCAATCGATTAGCTTTTGATTTATTAGAATGCATCCCAACTCTATTAATGGTTTCATTGATAGATGTAAAGTTAAAATCTAAATTAGTCTTTAATTTATTAGCGTCATAACTAACATCGCTCAATGAAAAGTTGGCGGTAGATTTGTATATGCTTCTTCTTTTTCCGGTTAACTTACTAATTAACCAATCTAATCTCCAGGCTAGACTGAGCTGCCACGGCTTAACCATTTTAGTGGGTTTACTGGCATTGAGTTTGTCTGCAATTTCAAAAAAAACATCTTTAAATTTTTCGTTAGCTCCTACAAGTATGAATCTTTCATTTTTAGTGGGACTTTTCATTAATTCAATCATAGAGCGCACAACATCAAGCACATCCACAAAACCGGTACTACCTGGAACAGTATATTTTAAGCCTTTATCTATTTGTTTAAAAAAGCGACCACTTCCCGAACTGTAAAACCCTTCTCCTAGAATAATTCCTGGATTCACAATAATTGCCTCCAATCCTTCTTGAGTGGCACGCCAAACCTCCATCTCTGAAGCATATTTTACCACACTGTAAACGCTGTTGTCTTTATTTACGTCCCAATGGGTTTCTTCTGTCACGGGAAGTCCGTTTTCTGTTGAGCCGAGTGCGGCAACAGAGCTTACCATACAAAACTTTTTCACCTGATTGCTAATACTGAGATTTACCATATTAGCGGTGCCTTCTATATTTATTTTTTGAAGTTCTGCAAATCGTTTTGGATTAAAAGAAATTAAAGCGGCAGAGTGATAAACATAAGTTACATTTTTAAAAGCAAGAGTAAGTTGGGGAATATTATTCACATCTGCTTTTATCCATTCTATTCGGTTATAAAAATCTTCCGCAGCAGTTGATGATTTATTTAGTTCAACTTTCCACCTAAATAAATCCAAAACCGCTGTTTTGCTTTTTTCAGTGCGAAAAATCGCTCTTACTTGGTTTTCGTTACGCTGCAACAATTCCCATAACAAATGAGATCCTACTAATCCTGTTCCTCCGGTGACTAAAATCATAGAGGGCTAAGTTAGTAAAACTCTATTTTCAAATCGTAGCCAGAATATTTTAAATTGTTAGGTTTCTTAGCTCAATAAATGAAGGTATAATTTCTAAATCTATCTATTCCTGTACCCATCAATATCTTTATCTTTGCGCGTTTAGCCTAAAGAAGATATAAACAGAATATGATTAAGAATTTTATAAAAGAGCTGCAATGGAGAGGGATGATACATGATGTCATGCCGGGAACAGAAGAACACCTTATGGAAAGTATGCGTGCTGCCTATGTAGGTTTTGATCCTACTGCAGACAGTCTGCATATAGGTAATTTAGTTCCCATTATGCTTCTTGCACATTACCAGCGCAGTGGTCATAAACCATTTGCATTGGTGGGTGGAGCTACTGGTATGATAGGGGATCCTTCGGGGAAATCTAGTGAGCGTAATCTTCTTGATGAAGAAACCTTACGTCATAATCAAGAAGCGGTGAAAAATCAGTTGGCTCAATTTCTTGATTTCACTTCGGGCAATGAGAATGATGCGGTTATGGTGAATAATTATGACTGGATGAAAGAATTTACCTTTCTTGATTTCATTCGTGATGTGGGTAAACATCTTACCGTTAATTATATGATGGCAAAAGATTCTGTAAAGAGCCGCTTATCTGGTGAAAGTTCAGAAGGAATGTCATTTACCGAATTTACATACCAGCTGGTGCAGGGTTATGATTTTCTTCATTTATATAATAATCACCAGTGCACGCTCCAAATGGGAGGAAGTGATCAATGGGGTAACATTACAACTGGTACCGAGCTTATTAGAAGAATAGGCGAAGGTAAAGGATACGCCCTCACATGTCCTTTAATTACAAAATCTGACGGAAGTAAATTTGGAAAAAGTGAAGGTGGGAATGTGTGGTTGGACCCAGAGCGTACTTCGCCATATAAATTTTACCAATATTGGTTAAATACAAGTGATGAAGATGCTGCAAAATATATCAGGATTTTCACTTTTCTTGAAGAGGATGAAATAAATAAACTAATTGAAACACACAGCGCAACACCACATTTGCGTGAGTTGCAAAAACGTTTGGCTGAAGAAGTTACCATTACGGTTCACGGAAAGGAAAATCTGGATAATTCTATTAAAGCTTCTGAAATACTTTTTGGAAGATCAACAAGTGCAGATCTTAAATCCTTAAATGAGAAAACATTTTTAGATGTTTTTGAAGGTGTTCCTCAAGCTAGAATAAGTCTTTCAGAAATTGAAGCCGGGATGGATATCATCGCAGCCTTGTCGGAAAAGACAGGCTTTTTAAAGTCTAATGGAGAAGCTAGACGCGCACTAAAGGAAAATTCAATCTCGGTAAATAAAGAAAAGGTTTCAGATGATTATACCCTTACCGTAGAAGACTTAATAAGTCAACGTTTTGTGCTTTTGCAGCGCGGTAAGAAAAACTATTTTATCATTCGCGCTACAGAGTAAACAAAATAAGAATAAGTAAAATAAAAAACCCGATGACTCTCTCAAGAACATCGGGTTTTCCAACTTAACTAACCAACCAATTTATGAACTTTCGCAGTTCTATTGCTTTTATTCAAAGCACTCTTTTCTTCACTTAGGTAGACGTAATTAAGTGCTTTTACTTACAGAATTAACAAAATAATAACTACAATACCATAAGGTTGCAACCTCGTATATCTGCTTGATCAAAACGGCCCAAAACTTCGAAGCGGTTATCTGAAAGTTTTTTGCCCAGATCTTGGGTTGCGATAAAAGGACACGAATAGATATTTGCCAGATCAATTACATTAATTCCACCAGTTTTATTTTCTGGTATTGGAGTAAGCGCATCTTCTGTATCCCTTATTTGAATTTGCATCCAGGGGGGTGTGGTAAAGATGCCCTCTCCTGTAGAATAAGCTTGTGATAAAAGTTCGGTCATTCCATATTCACTATGTATGTGAGATACACCAAACCCTTTTTTTAAGATTGAGTGAAGTTCCTCCCGTACCAGTTCTTTTCTTCTCCCTTTCATACCACCGGTTTCCATTACCAGCGTATGCTTTAAATTAAATTCAAATTGTTCTGTTAGATCCAGCAATGCAAATGAAACTCCTATGAGAAGGGTTTTCGCTCCTGCATTATCAAGGGTTTTAATTTTTTCGCTTAAAGCGGAATAATTATTCAGATAAAAACCGCTATCCGGTTTTTCACTTTTTTTAATAAGGTAATCCACCATATAAATAAGGGAAGAACCGCTGCGCTCCAGATAAGAAGGTAGTAAAGCAAGTACCGTGTAGTCTTTTATATTTCCGTAATGCAACTGAAAACTTTGCATAAAGCTCTGCTCGTATATGGAGAGATCTGTTACATAGTGTTTGCTTGTAATACTTCCGGTTGTACCACTACTACTAAAAGTGGCTTCAATGTCTTTTTCTGAAGCTAATACCCGATGTTCCTTAAAAAATTGAATAGGCAGAAAAGGAATATTCTTTACAGATTTTACAGAGCCTTTTGTTACTCCTAAAAGAGTGCAAAATTTATTGTACACCAAGTTATTTTCCATTTGATAATCAAACATTTTTAATGCTAATTCATCAAATTGCCCGGAGCTTTTAATCTGAAATATTTCGCTGGATTGCATAGGTTTAATTGCAGAATGCAAAGGTATTTAAATTTGCTATATTTAAAGTGAAATAGGTTCTAGTACTATTCTGTTAATTTCTATAAGACTAATGCCATCTAAAGCTTTTTAAGACAGCTAGGTATGTTGAGCAGATAATAAGGAAAATGACACTTCTTACTTTATGTAAACGTTATCAATTCTCCTGTTTTACCTATGCCACATTTAATATGCTATCTTTACCTTTAGATTAAATTTTGGTAAAAATGAAGAAAAAGGATATTAAAATTCTCTTAGTTGATGACGAACCGGATATTCTGGAAATCGTGGGTTATAACCTAACCAATGAAGGCTATCAGGTTATTACTGCAGAAAACGGAAGAGAAGCTGTAAAAATGGCTAAAAAACATCTACCGCACCTTATTATCCTCGATGTAATGATGCCAGAAATGGATGGTATTGAGGCCTGTGAACAGATACGTAAAAATCCAGATCACGCAAATACCATTATAGCTTTTCTAACGGCAAGAGGTGAAGACTATTCTCAGGTTGCAGGTTATGATGCCGGGGCTGACGATTACATCACCAAGCCTATTAAGCCTAAAGTTCTTGTAAGCAAGGTAAAAGCTTTGTTGCGTCGTCTTAAAGAAGAGGCTGAGACAGATGCAGCTGTTAAAATAGGTGACTTGATCATTAACCGTGAAGAATATAAAATAATCAAGGATAAAAAGGAGATGGTCCTACCACGTAAGGAATTTGAACTTCTTTCTTTATTGGCTTCTAAACCTGGAAAAGTGTTTAAACGCGAAGATATTTTAGATAAAGTTTGGGGTAATGAAGTAGTGGTAGGCGGTCGTACTATTGATGTGCATATAAGAAAATTAAGAGAGAAAATAGGAGATAAAAAATTCAAAACCATTAAAGGAGTAGGGTATAAATTTGTTGTTTAATGTCTACTAGTTTTAAGAAGTCATATCGTTTTGCTACCTATTCTTCTTTATATATAACTGTATTTACAACGCTCGTTATGAGCGTTTTTTTATTCAGCTTAGAGGTTTTTGAGTGGTGGTATCCGGTTTTTTGGGCTATAATATGCTTTGGATTTTGCTTTACGGTATTGCAGATTAGGGTAGAGCGCTTTATTTATAAGCGGGTAAAAAAGATTTATGATAATGTTTCTTTGCTCGATTCTACAACCTTAAAAAGGGGGCAGATTACTACAGATATGTCTACTCTGACCAAAGAAGTAGAGCGTTTTGCCGCAAGTAAAAAGTTAGAGATCGAATCTCTTAAAATTAGAGAAGAATATAGAAAAGAGTTTATGGGGAATGTGGCTCATGAACTTAAAACCCCACTATTTACGGTACAAGGTTACGTGTTGACCCTTTTGGATGGGGCAATGAAAGATAAGAATGTCCGTAAGAAATATTTACAGCGCGCAGGTAAGGCAGTAGAAAGGCTCATTTATCTGGTGAGCGATCTGGATATGATCTCAAAACTTGAAGTAGGTGATTTAAATCTTCGGTATGAGTATTTTGATATTGTTCAGTTGGTAAAAAACACTTTTGATCTTCTTGAAATGAAAGCTGCCAAGAAGAATATAACACTTACCTACGATACGGTATATGACAAACCCATATATGTAAATGCTGATAAAGAACGTATACAACAGTTGCTTACAAACTTGATTGTAAATTCTTTAAAGTATGGTAAACAAGATGGTACAACTGAAGTTTCTATTGAAGATCTAATACAGAACAAAGTAATAGTTCGTGTTACGGATAATGGAGAAGGAATTTCTTCTGAACATATCCCTCGTTTATTCGAGCGTTTTTATAGGGTAGATAAAAGTGGCTCAAGAAGGGAAGGCGGCTCAGGACTTGGCCTCTCTATCGTTAAGCACATTATTGAAGCGCATGACGAAAAGATTTATGTAGAAAGTGATTTTGGAGTTGGCTCTGAGTTTTCTTTTACCCTCGAAAAGGCCGAAGAGCTCCCGGAAATTGACATCAACGACACTACTATTGCTGAGTAGGCTGTCAAATCCTTTATAGACTTTAGCCTTACTTAAATCTTTAAGTTTAAATTCTTCTTGATTGGCACAAGGCACCATACCTTTCTTCTTAAGTCTTTTAGCTAAATATTCCTGTTCTGTTTGCCCGGGTGTAGGTATAAAAAAAGCTTTTTTGCCTAATTTGGCAAGATCCATTATAGTCGTGTATCCAGATCTGCTTAAAATTAGATCACTGCAATTAAGTGCCTTTTCCAACTCGCTACTTTCCATATAATTCACGAGTTTAATATTATTATTGCGTTGCACTGTTTGCTCCTCCTCTACAACACCCCTTATAAAAAGGACCTGGCCATTATAGCGTTTAAGTTCGTGCAATAAGATTTCTTCTAGATCAGTACGTTGAGGTTCTGGTCCTGACAGTAATACAGCAATATCATAAATCTTTTCCTCTTCAGACTTATGTAATCGTGAGAGAAGGCCTATATATTTTACGGGGATTTCAAAATCTTTGGGATGTCCTAATTTTCCGCTTAGATTAGGAGAATCTGCATAATCCGGAACCCAACATTCATTAAATCTTTTAATATATCTGCTGTGTAGTGCCGAAGTGATTTTTGTGGTCTTGCCACTTAATACCTGCAATTGGTGAGTAATAAAAACTGTGGGTATTTTATCACTATAAAGACCTAACCTATTATCTGATATTACGCCATCAATTTTGTTTTCTTTTACAAGCCTTTTTACAAGTTTACGTTCTGCATTTATTGCCTTTATCACCTTTGGGCTTCTTAGCAGCATCTTCCATTTAAAATTCTTCCCTTTTTTGGCGTATTCAATTTGATAAGAAGGAAGCTCAATGGCATCTTCTTCGGGAAATTCTTTTTTTAAAAGGTCTAAAGCAACACCATCGCTTCCTAGTAAAACTTGAAAGCCCTCTTCTTTTAAAGCATGAATGATTGGGACACATCTTGTTGTATGTCCAAGCCCCCAATTAAGAGGCGCAACCAGTATGGTCTTTTTTTCTTGCATCGCTACAAAGATGAAATACTTAAAAATGCTAAAAGTTTCCTTAATTTTACCAAAACATTAAAAATAAGGGCAATTTTTATCGGTTAAAACATTTATTGTTCTGTAAACCGCTGTAAATTAGATTTTTGTATTGTTAATAATTTGTTTCGACTCCTTCTGTAAGAAAAGATGAAACTCCTTTGCTTACGATTACACGTTAGCCTTATTTAAAAAATTGTAAATCATTTATTTAGTCAATCAGATTTGGGAAGTAAAAACAAGTTAAAACGATTTCGTGAAAATGAAACATTTGATAATGTTATTCAGCCATCAAGGGAAGATCTTACAAGCAATAATTTTGAACTGAAGGGGAAATGGGGAGAGAAAATATTTAAAAATGATAAACCTATTGTACTTGAACTAGGATGTGGTAAAGGAGAGTATTCGGTAGGCTTAGCAAGAAAATATCCTGAGAAGAATTTTTTAGGGATTGATATTAAAGGCGCTCGTTTTTGGCGCGGTGCAAAAACTGCTTTAGAAGAAGGACTGGATAATGTGGCCTTTATGAGGACACAGATAGAATTAGTAGATCTTGCCTTTGCAGAAAATGAGATTTCTGAAATATGGATCACTTTTCCAGATCCACAGATAAAATACAAGCGTACGAAGCACAGAATGACAAATACGGAATTTATTCAGAAATATAAAAAAGTGCTAAAACCAGATGGATTGATGCATCTCAAAACAGATAGTGAATTTATGCACGGTTACACATTGGGACTTTTACATGGAGAAGGTCACGAGATCGTTTACGCGCATCATGATGTTTATAATAATGTTTATTCACCTGAGGAAGTAATTGGAATACAGACTTTTTATGAAAAACAGTATCTTGAACAAAATAAGCGTATTACCTATATTCAATTTAAGATAAAGTAACTTTCCCTTGGAGACAACCAGACTTTTTATCATCACTTATTTTGCTGCATTTGTAGGTGTCATACCTCCAGGTTTGGTAAATATGACAGTCGCGAAAACGTGTCTCCATCAAGGTAAAAAAAGTGGAGTATTAGTTGCGATTGGAGCATCAATTATTGTTCTCCTTCAAGCACTAATCGCTATTATGCTTGCTAAATACATTTTTAATCATCCGTACGTTCGCAATATGCTTTTGCGCACAGGGGTTGTAATCTTTATTTTGCTGGCGGTTTATTTTTTTTTAGCTGCAAAGAAAGGGAAGGTTAAAAAGGTAAGGGAGCCAAAACATGAAGGTCTTAAAAGCATAGGCAAGGGGATGTTGATTTCTGCAATTAATATTTTGCCCATTCCCTATTTTTGTACCGTCGGGGCTTTTTTAAATGTAAGTGTAAGTGTTTCCTATAATTTTCTTGCCGTAGCTACTTTTATGCTTGCCGCTTCCGTGGGCACTTTTACAGCATTATATCTATATGTTGTAGGTTTTAACCGTATTGAAAATAAATCACGGTCCTTATCAAAATACACCAACTACTTTATGGCAGGCTTAATGGTTGTTCTGGTTATTTTGACAGTTATACGAATGTACTACGATTAGTATGGCGCAGGAGTTAGGCTTTTTTGAAAAAGTATACATAGTAGCCAGACAAATTCCTTATGGGCGTGTTACTTCTTATGGGGCCATAGCACGTTATTTAGGTTCTGCAGGAAGTGCGAGAATGGTAGGATGGGCAATGAATGCCTCTAAAAATTTATCTGATGTACCTGCTCATAGAGTTCTTAATCGAAAAGGTTTACTTTCTGGAAAGCACCATTTTCAAGGAACAAACCTAATGCAACAACTGCTGGAAAATGAAGGCTTCAAAATTGAAGACAATCAGGTTGTTGATTTCGAAAAATTCTTTTGGGATCCCGTAATTGAGCTCGACGACTTTTCTCAGTAAAAGAAGGTAGCCTAAACAGCAAATTGATTTCTTCAAATAATTTCCATATTAAATAACCCTTATGCTTTAATCTGAGACAATTAGAAATTCATAAGTACTCTAAATCAACATATCAATCATTTCGATTTCTCGTCTTCGCTATCTTAAGTTTTCATCCTATCTTTGCATTTTAGAATCAATCTAAGTAAGAACAACGTGAAGTTAGATAAGAAAGAAATATTAAAAGCATTAGAAACTATATCTGCACCTGGAGAAGGTGAAAACATGGTGGCTAGTGGCGCGGTGACAAATGTGGTAACATTTGGAGATGAGGTTATTGTAGATGTGACCATAAAAAATCCAAGCCTGCAAGCCAAGAAAAAGACCGAGGTGGAGATTTTAAAAGTTATACATGCACAGGTTCATCAAAAAGCTCAGGTTAAAGTAAACCTAAAAGTAGATGCGCCAGAAAAAACTGCTAAGAACGAAATAAAAGGGAAGCCCATTCCAGGCATACAAAATATTATTGCTGTAGCCTCCGGTAAAGGTGGTGTAGGTAAATCTACAATCACTGCAAATATGGCTGTTACCCTTTCTAAAATGGGATTTAAGGTGGGTATTCTGGATGCCGATATTTATGGACCGTCTATTCCTA
>CAXBEL010000036.1:0-26081 GCA_963974735.1 uncultured Flavobacteriaceae bacterium
GTAATTCCCAATAATTGAGGATTGTTTAATAACCATTGTACCTAGACCATTCCACAAAGCACCACCTTCCTTGGCTGCTTTGTTTTGATCAAATGAGCCTCCACTGATTTCAATGCTTCCCTCACCGGTAATGTGAATCGCACCACCGTTTCCCGGAGCAGCATTAGCAGGAGCTACCCCTGCATTATTAAGTTCAAAAGTTGAATTTGAAATCGAAATTGACAAACCTTCTCCAGAATTATCCTCTATAGCTCCACCTGCACGATTAGCAACATTTCCATCAAATATGCAATTATTAATATTTATTGAACCGCCAACATCATTGTAAATTGCTCCTCCTGAACCGCTAATGCCGATTGCAATTGAATTAGATATTTTTATATTCTCCAAGGATAGTTCAGAGTTTGCTAGTCTAATTGCTCCTCCACTATCTGCATATCCTTCGCTCAATGCAAAATTTTTCAAATCAACAGTTCCGGCTTTTATATTAAAAATTCTAGATGCAGAATTCCCGCTTATTGTAGTTTCTTCAATACCATTTCCTATTATTATAAGAGATTTGTCAATTTCGATCTCTCCCATCATCAGAATAATTGAATTTATATCTGTAGAAAAGGTAATAGTCCCACCGTCAGGCGCATCGGCAATTTGTTGTCTTAAGGTCCCATCAGTTCCGTCGTCAGCTGAGCTAGTTACTAGCTGTGCATTGCATGTAAATGCTCCAATAAAAAGAAACATCAGACAACTTTGATAAAAGATGCCTCGAGTAATTTTGATTTTCATATGTGTTGATTTTTAGGTTTGACATTATATAAACCTACGTGTATCAACCACTTATGGTTTTATTAAAAGTGTTAAACTATTATTAAATTACTAGTTAAATCGCTTGCATTGATAGTATTAACGAAGTGAGAAAGATAAATCACCACAATGTATATAAATCTTAACAATAATAAGCATGGGATGAATAGCTAATCAGAATATACTATTATACAGTTTATGGCTTTTTTTCTATTTGTAATTCTAAAAATTTCCTGTTCTTCCTATAAAAGCCATGAAGAAAATAGTTTTCTAAAATTTTTGACCTAAAGAAACCATAATTGAGAAAGATTTTTTAAAATCCTCAAGAGTTCGAGATTCAAATAATTTATAGTCAAATTAACAGGGAAGGTGCTGATTCAATTTCGTTTAAGGATATTAAATAGAGTCGACTCCAATAAATATTTTTATCCTGCGAGTACTTATAAATTACATGTGGCTCTTTAGGCAGTTGAAAAATTAGCTGATAAGCATTCAAATTTGACAATTAAACACCATATAGAATTCAACATGACTCGACTGAATACACAATAGCAGATGATATACACGAAATATTTGCTATAAGTGATAATGAAGTGTATAACAGACTTTATGAATTTTTGGAAAGAAATTATATAAATTCTACACTAGAAGAAAAAGGTAATATGTCTGTTAATATTGTGCATTCTTACGGAAAGTTTATCATATTTGGAGATAGCAAAAAGCAAATTCCAGATAACATAAAAATATATAATAAGGTGGGATATGCATATGGCACACTCACTGAAACTGCCTATATAACCGACAAAAAAACAAGGTCGAATTCTTACTTTCAGCAACCATCCTTGTAAATAAAAATAAGATTTTTAATGACGATACTTATGAATTTGAGAAAGTGGGAATTCCTTTTCTGGCAGAATTAGGCCGTCAGATTTATGCATATGAGCTAAACCAAAATAAAGTTATAGCTCGTGATAAAAGATAAGCCCATTTTTTGAAGGGTCATAAAATGCAAATTCCAAGGTTTTCCAAGGTTTTTCTTCTAGCGCCGTGTGATTATGAAAAACACCTTTCAACTTATATTCTTCAAAAAGCCTTCTTATAGCCTGAACTTCTATTCTTAACATCGGCCTATCCTTATTATACTCCCATTCTTCTGAGTTATGCCACTGCAGATGCAAAGTAATATTATCTCTTTTGACCACCGCATATCTGGGAGTCCTTTCATTATCGATAAAAACAAAATTAAAACCCAATTTTTGAACGTAAAATTCCAATGCTTCCAAAACATCTATCACGGGTAATACCGGTATGATTTGAGCTAAATAACCTTTTTTGCTTTCAGACATTTTACTAAAATAGTAAAAACAAAATTATCTACTTATCTCTGATTTTGTAACGGCAATAACTTCTTCGTTTTTATTTGAAGCATACGCTATAATGTTCAACTTATCTTCAGGCTTAATCCAATCGGGAATTTCTAAGTTTATAGTACCTTCTTCTACACTTAATTCTTTTTCATTTATAACAACAGCCGTATTTTTTAATGATTTGCCTGAATTTTCTCCTCTAGTTACTGGAGTAAACCGTTCATCAATTGATAGAGCAAAGTAAACCTTAAAATTTAAAGGAAGTTCTTTGGCAGAAAACGATACATCCACAGAATTGCCTTTATCTAAAATATTTAAAAGACTTATAGCTGCAGCATTATTACTTTCCGCTAAATATTTATTTATTGCAGATTTCATCTTAGCTTCATTTGAGCCAGTAAAATGTTCTTTACCATTAATAACTGCCTGTGGCGTATATACAGATCGAGAGGCAAACTTTTTTGCATAATCATATTGCTTAGCTGTGTACTGCTTTTTACTAAAGGGGTCTTTCCATCCCAATCTGTCCCAATAACCTACATGATAGGCTAATGTATAAACAGGTTTAGTACCATAATCCTCCGTAATTTTGTCCAGCAAACGATCTGCTGGCGGACAGCTACTGCACCCTTGGGAAGTAAATAATTGAATCAACACAAAACCATCCGAATTATCATTTTTAGATTGATTCTTTATATCAAATGAAACAAATGTAAATGTGCCCAAAACAATAAGTATCCCTATTAAAAATAGCTTCTTCATTAGAAAAACTTTATTTTCGTTAATTGATAATTTGGTCATCGTTTGAAACTGAACCTTACATTTTTTTCGGTTTGTAGCCTCTTACTCTTTTGCAGACCCGCCCTAAGTCAAGAAATTGCTCTTTTACAATATGAAGGAGGTGGCGATTGGTATGCAAACCCGACTTCCTTGCCTAATCTTATTTCTTTTTGTAACGATAATATAAAAACCACACTAGAGCCAAAACCGAAAACTGTTTCATCTACAGACGTAGGAATTATGCAATATCCATTTCTACATATGACAGGACATGGTAATGTGTTTTTTTCTGAAGAAGCGGTTTCTAATCTCAGAAATTATTTATTAAGCGGTGGGTTTTTGCATATTGATGACAACTACGGGATGGACAAATATTTACGCCCGGAGATAAAAAAACTTTTTCCAGATGAAGAGTTGACTGAACTACCGGCTAATCACCCAATTTTTTCAGCAGCATTTCCCTTTCCTCAAGGCTTGCCAAAAATTCATGAACACGATGGTAAACGGCCTCAGGCATTTGGAATATTTAAAGAAGGCAGACTGGTATTGCTTTATACTGTAGAATGTGATTTAGGCGATGGCTGGGAAAATCCGGAGGTTCATAATGATCCTAAAGAAGTGCATCTAAAAGCTTTACGCATGGGGGCTAATATTTTAAAATATGCCTTTGAAAACTAAACAACTACAACATCACGAAGTTATTAATGTAAAAGAATCAGCTCCTTTTGCATTAATATGCGATGGTTTAACGAGTCCCGCAAATGCTGGGGGATTATTGCGCCTAGCGGAAGCTTTTGGTCTTGAAGCAGTTCATTTTTGCAAAAGTGAACTTAAATTTGACAGCCCCAGACTTATTCGCACTGCGCGATCTTCCCAAAATATAGTCCACTATCAAGCTCACGAACACACGTTACCACTTATTAAATCATTAAAAGAAAAAGGATATTGTACTGTTGGATTAGAACTCACAAATAACAGTATGGCTATTGAAGAATTTAAAAATGACGGCATTGAAAAAATCGCGTTGGTAATAGGTGCAGAAAAAAATGGAATTTCAGAGGAGGTTCTTAATGTTCTCAATTATACAATTCATATCCCAATGTCTGGTATAAACAGTAGCCTTAATGTGGGGCACGCTACCGCAATAGCTTTGTATCAATTAAAACAACACTTAAAATATGCATGACAGATCTAAGGAAATAGCATACGGCATTTTGCGCGCATTGGGTATTGTAGGAGGTATAGTACTTTTATTATGGTTTATTTATAAAATACAAGCCGTACTCGCATTTATAGCAATCGCAGCTGTTATTTCTTTAGTGGGAAGACCCATAGTTACCTTTTTAAAAGAGCGTTTTAGATTTGGTGATGCAGCTGCTGCTATAACTACCATACTTTTAGTTATTCTGGTTATTTCTGGTGTTTTGGCTTTATTCATACCTATACTTATTGATCAAAGTGAGCATATCAGTAAGATTAATTTTGAAGAAGTTAAGCACAATATAAACCGTCTAAATGTAGAATTAAGTCAGACTTTAGGAGTGGATCAAGTGACTTTAATTGAAGGATTACGACAATCTGAATTTATTCAAAATTTTGATATTTCCGTTATTCCTCTTTTTATAAATGGCCTTTTGGGGAATTTTAGCGCACTTATTGTTGGTCTACTATCTGTAATATTTATTTCGTTTTTCTTCTTAAAAGACAGTCAGCTTTTACTGGATAGTTTTCTGGTATTTGCAAACCGCGGTGAAGAAACCAAGTTTAGGCATGTTTTTCATAAAACCAAGCATTTACTTTCAAGGTATTTTATCGGCATATTTTTACAATTGCTCATTCTATTTATTATTTATTCCATACTACTCGTAAGCTTTCAAATCCCCAATGCTTTTGCCATAGCTTTATTTTGTGCAATGCTTAATGTGGTACCTTATATAGGCCCAGTAGTGGGTGGGGTATTAATGATGCTGCTGGTAGTATCGGGGTATTTTACCGCAGACTTTGAAAGCGTCATTTTGCCCAAGTTGATTTATATTTTTATTGGCTATTGTATTGCTCAACTTATAGATAACTTTATTAATCAGCCGTTAATATTTGGTAACAGTGTGCGGTCACATCCATTAGAGATTTTCCTGGTCATAATAATAGCCGGACTACTGTTTGGTATTTTAGGAATGGTCGTTGCCGTGCCAGTATATACGGCTATAAAAGTGGTAGCCAAAGAATTTTTATCTGAATATAAGATTGTACAAAAGCTTACTAAAAACCTGTAGTCGGTTTTGAATAAAAATATATTTACAAAAGAGGTTCAGGATTATATACGTGAAAACGAAAACGAGGATCTTACACGTTTAATATTATCTGGCAGTCCATTTCCAGATATTCCCATCTCCTTAATCGCCCAGCAAATTGAAGGACGACGGAAAGCAAAATCAAAACTTCCAAAATGGTATAAGACTCCATTAATTTATTTTCCACCAAAACTCAATCTGGAACAAACTTCATCAGAGACTACTGCTAGCTATAAAGCAACTTTAGTTTCAGGAAAAATCCTTTGTGATTTAACCGCAGGTTTGGGAATAGACAGTTATTCCTTTTCAAAACATTTTGACCAGGTTGTTTCTTGTGAGCTCAATCCTGAATTAGCGGAAATAACAAGACACAATTATAAAGTACTTGATGCAAAAAATATTACGGTATATAATGAGGATGGAATTCAATTTTTAACTGAATCTGATCAACGTTTTGATACGATCTATATAGATCCTTCTCGCAGAAATGATGCAAAGGGTAAAGTCTTTATGCTGAAGGATTGTGAACCTAATATTCCAGAAAATCTTGATTTACTCTTACAGAAAGCGGATACTGTTATAATAAAGACAAGTCCCTTATTGGATATTTCTTCGGGTTTAATAGAATTAAAGCAAGTAGCAGCAATTCATATTGTAGCTGTAAAAAATGAGGTTAAAGAACTTCTCTGGGTAATTAAGAACACTACTGAAAATGCTGATTTAGAAATAACTGCTGTTAATATCCAAAAGGGTATTCAAGAGAAAACGACTATAAACTACAGCTCTGCAAGTGCAGTCAGTGCAGTATTTTCTGATCCACAAAACTATCTTTATGAACCCAATGCAGCTTTATTAAAAAGTGGTTTGTTCGACTGGATTGGCTCTCATTTTAATCTAAATAAGCTCCACTCCAATTCACATTTATATACTTCTGATCAGCTTATAGATTTCCCGGGAAGACGATTTACAATTTTAGAGGTTCTCCCCTATTCTAAGAAATGGATTTCGAGAAAATGGGGGAATCAAAAAGCTAATATTACGACCCGTAATTTTAAAGAATCTGTTGAGAGTATTCGTAGAAAATTTAAAATTAAGGACGGTGGAGAAATTTATTTATTTTTTACCACCAATTCTAAAAATCAAGCCATTGTAATTTGCTGTAAGAAAGTATGATTCAAGCATAAAAAAGCTGGCAAAAGCCAGCTTTTTTATGTTCAGGAACGACTTTCTTCTAGTGTTTAAAAGGCGTAATCACGCTTTTCATGTTGTACTGTTATCCACTGCGTTGTGGTAAATTCCTCCTTAACAAATTCTCCATTAAAGCGACCTACGCCTGAGTTCTTCTCACCTCCAAAAACTGCATTGGCATCATCATTTACAGGTTGATCATTTATATGTACCATACCGGTTTCTATATGCTTAGCCACATACAGAGCACGCTCTGTATTGCCAGAATGTACAGCTCCGCTAAGTCCCAATTCTGTGTCATTTGCCATTTTTATTGCCTCCTCATCATCTTTAAACTTGATTAATAAAGCAACAGGTCCAAAAATCTCATTTTGGGCAATATCCATTTCGTTTTTAACTTCAGAAAAAACTACTGGATGAATCAGATTTCCTTCTATTTTCTTATCGGTTAACATCTTAGCTCCGTCTTTAACCGCTTGATCAATCATATCGGATATTTTTTCTACCTGACTTTCGTCTATAATAGGTCCTACAGAAGTATTTTCATCGGAAGGATCACCTACTTTTAAAGCCTTTGCCTTTTCAAGAAATTTGTCAGTAAACGTATCATAGATTTTATCAGCTATCAATATTCGATTGATACCCATACATATTTGCCCCTGATGCATAAACTTTCCAAAAATGGCTGCATCGACAGCGTTATCAACATCGGCATCGTCTAAAACAATATGAACGTTGTTTCCACCCAATTCTAAACTTAGTTTTTTAAATTGACTTCCAGCTTTTTCTGCTATTCCTCGTCCTACGGGGGTTGAACCGGTAAATGAAACAAGTTTTGTAGTAGGGTGTTCGACCAAATAGTCTCCTATTTCGGATCCCTTTCCTAAAACAACGTTTAACAACCCTTTTGGCAAGCCTGCTTCTTCAAATATTTTTGCAACTAAAGTAGCTCCTGTCACTGGCGTAAAACCTGCAGGTTTTAAAACTACAGCATTACCTGTAGCCAAAGCTGGTGCAACCGAACGCATGGTTAAATTTAGTGCAAAATTCCAAGGGCTTATTACGGTAACAACTCCTAAAGGTTTTCTGTACATTCTGCTTTCTTTGCCCGGCACCATAGATGGAAATATTTTACCATTTACTTCATACGGATAACTCGAAGAAACCCTTAATGACTCCATTGCAATCATCCATTCTGTTTCTGCCTTTACATTTGTACCGCCAGATTCTTTTATAATCCAATCTTTAATTTCGTCCTTGCGGTCATTCATTATACTGACAGCTTTATCAAAAATATTACGCTTTATAGAAGGTGTTGTTTCAGCCCATTCTTTCTGCGCTTTTGCGGCCGCTTTATAAGCTTTGTCCACATCATCCTTATTGGCTCCTTTTATTTTGAATATAGATTTTTTAGTATATGGATTTAAATTTTCCATATCAGAATTACTGCTTCCTCCGCTCCATTTTCCATCTATAAATATTTGATCTAAATCCTTGTACTTACTCATAGCTTTATTTTTTTAGTTTGTATTCTATTAATTAGCTCCAATTATTTTTAACAAATAATTGATTTTAACTATTGATAAAAATATTTTAATCAGTATTATTGATTAAAATTACAAATTGAATAGTCAATAAAGGTGCTCAATAAACTTTTTATGAATACTTTAAAATTTAAGTAAATGAGTAGCCAAAATTTTTAAGAAATTTTACAAAAAAAATACTCTCAATTTTTACTGAGAGTATTCATTTATAAGAAAAAAGATTTTTCTAGAATTTATAGACCATAGCATTAATATTCATCCCAGCGCCAACAGAGGCAAACACAACTGTATCGTCCTTCTCTATATTATGACCTTCCATTTTGCCTTTTAATATAAGGTCAAGTAAAGTAGGAATTGTAGCTACTGAAGAATTACCTAACCAAGAAATTGTCATAGGCATTACATCAACAGGTACATCATCAATATCATACAAGCTGTATAGCCTTTTAAGTATTGCATCATCCATCTTTCCGTTTGCCTGATGAATTAATACTTTATTTACTTCCTTAATATCTACGCCACATTTTTCAAGACAAGCTTTTATTGACTTAGGTACCGTTTCTAAAGCATATTGATAGAGGCGACGACCATTCATTTTTAAATAAAGATCTTGTTCTTTATCAGGACAATTATTATAAGACTCGCCCATCGTCAACATCTTAGAATAAATATATGTATCAGAGCGGGTTTTATGCGCTAGTATACCTTTTGTATTTCTGCCAGAACTGGCTTCTAATATAGTTGCTCCTGCCCCATCTGCATAAATCATACTATCACGATCGTGGCAATCTATAATACGTGAAATGGTCTCGGTACCGATTACCAATATTTTTTTGGCGTCTCCAGATTTAATAAAATAATCTGCCTGAATAACTCCCTGCAGCCAACCTGGACAACCAAAGGGTAAATCGTATGCAACGGTATCTGGATTTTTAATTTTTAATTTATGCTTAACCCGAGCAGCAAGAGTAGGAACCATATCGCTTCTATTACTACCGTGCTTAACATCTCCAAAATTATGGGCGACGATGATATAGTCTAAGGTTTCTTGATCAATACCAGAATCAGCAATGGCATCTTTTGCAGCAAAATAAGCTATATCTGAAGCCATAAGATCATCCTCCACATAGCGCCTTTCCGCTATTGTGGTGATCTCAAGAAATTTATCTATTATTTCTTTGTTATTTTTCTCAAGTTTTAAGCCACTGGATTCATAAAATTCGTGATTAAGAAAGTCTTCATTTTTAATTTTTCGCGCAGGCAGATAGATACCTGTACCGGTTATCACACTACATAAACCCTCGTCCATTCTGATTTTCAATTAATTATAAAAAATATTTCAATTTTGCAGATTGTAAAATACCATCTTTATTTTATTATGCAAGAATAGTATATTTTTTTTTACTACATCCAATATCTTCTTTCAAGAGTTAATAAACTAATTATCAGTAACATATAAATAAAATTAAGCTGTAAGTGAAGTTGACTTAAAAAAGCTCTATTTTGACTCTATAAATTGAAAAACTTGAAAATCTCTATCAATATAAAATAGAATGCATAACTCTTAACTTTTTATTGCGCAATAATTCAAAATTTTATCTGGCAGGGATATATTTTATCAGATTGGAAATCAAATTTTTATTGATAAATTTTCTCGATATTCTCTTTGCTATTCAATTCAACTTATCAAACCATAACTTAAATTAATACTAATTGCTTCCTTATAAACTGTGTAAGGGCTTAGTTTTGCCATTCATTTTATTTGAAAATTTTGGTTATGGTAAAAATACTCACCACTTTCTTATGTGTGTATTTAATAAGTTTTAATAGTTGGTCTCAAATAGATAAACCAGACAAAGATGCAAAAATCTGGGATTTAGTTAAATATGATGCAGCAAGTATGCTGGGCGGTGTAGGATATGCATATTCCCGGCCTTTTCATTGGGAAGGGGATGATCTTTTAACTTTAGGAGGAGTTGCTGCAGGAACCTTTCTTTTATATACAGTCGACGATGAGACAAGTAATTTTTTTAGAAAGCAAAATGAAGATATTCCTGGATTAATTAAAGATTATGGCTGGTATTATGGGAGTCCTCAAAATAATTATGCAATAACTGGGGCGGTCTATATTACTGCGGTTCTTACTAAAAGTGAAAAATGGAGACGTACGGGTGTCCTCTTGATATCCTCATCCTCTGCCGCTGGCTTTTTGCAACAGTTGGCAAAAACGGTTACAGGTCGCGCGCGTCCAGGCGAAGGCCGTAAAAAAAATGATTTCAGACCTTTTAGTAAAGAGGCAGGATATCATTCTTTCCCTTCTGGACATACAGTTTTAGCCGTTACTAATGCCTATGCTCTGGCTAAACACTTTAAAAATCCGTGGATAAAAGGAGGTATTTATGCTGTTGGTATGATTCCGCCCGTGTCAAGACTTTGGGAAGGCGCACACTGGCTTACTGATGTAGCACTTAGTGTAGCGCTTAGTATTGCAACTGTAGAAGCGATTGATCATTATTTGGACAAAAGATATGAAACCCCATACCCAAGGAAAAAAAATAAGATGAGCTGGAATTTAAAATTGGGGCCCGGAATGATAGGAATAAGTTCAACATTCTAGATTTAGAATACGATTTACATAAAATCAGTTGTATTCAATTTGAAAAATTCATTTTTTTAGCATTTATTTTACTAAAATCCAACTAGTTATACTCTCTTAAAATCCTCATAATTTTTTATATTTATAATGTAAATAATCAGAATTATGAGAACACTTCTTAAAATACAAAATCTCAGGTCTGATGAAGCAAAGTTGGTCATTGCAAGAAGTCTAAGTCGTATTCTTGATATAAAAATCGTAGAAATAGACATAGAAAAAAAAGTTATTTCTATTGTATATGATAGCCCAGAGGTTCTTGGAAAAATTAAAAGAGAACTTTTGAGCATAGGTTATCCCTCTATTCAAAATACAATTAAAACTTTAAGAAGCTCAGCTAGTCAAGGTGGTTCACATATTGAAGATTTCAGTTACTGAAAAGATCCCCTTTCTTCATCAAAATAAAGCTTTACGGTTTTAGGATGTCTTCTTGTGACCTATTCCAAACTTCGCTACAATAACAAAATATTAATTCTTCCTCTTTCACTTATTTTTAATAGTTAATTATTGGATATTATTATATATTCATAATAATAATATGCAATATCTATTTATTTATGTTTCAACTTGAAGAACAGCAAAATGTATTTAATTCCTTATCTGATAATGATCGTGAATTTCCTAAAAGAGCCTTTTGCCTTCTCAACCGTTTAAATCTTTTAAAGGTTACACTACCTGAAGAATATGATGGAAGAAACTTAGGTACAAGTATTGGCAATGAGCAATTATTAGAAATTCTAAAAAATATAGGTAGAGCAGATCTATCTGTGGGAAGAATTTATGAGGGGCATATAAATGCGCTCCTATTAATACAGCGCTATGCAACTTCAGCTCAAAAGAAAAAGTATTATAAGGATGCCGCAGAAGGCAAACTTTTCAGCATTTGGAATACAGAACGTTCTTTTGAAGAAATGAAAATTTCAAAAAAAGATGAAGGATTTATACTCAAAGGAGCAAAAATATTCTGTTCGGGAGGTAAAAACATTCAAAGACCCATTGTAACCGCTAAAGGTCCTAAAGGATCCCAAATGATTATTTTGGAAATGGAAAATCTTCCTCATCTAGAAGAAGACTGGTCGTTATGGAAGCCTACGGGAATGCGGGCATCTGTTAGCTGCAGATTGGATTTTTCTAATATAACTGTACGTCAAGATCAATTGCTGGGTAAAGCTGAAGATTACTCTAAAGAACCTGATTTTTCTGGGGGAGCCATACGCTTTGCTGCTGTACAACTGGGAGGAGCAGAAGCAATGGCAAACGCTGCTATGGAGCATCTTAAAAATAAGGATAGGGAAACAGATCCTTATCAAAAAGTGCGTCTTGCACGCATCACAATTTTGTTGGAGTCTGGCCGATTGTGGTTAGCTGAAGTAGGAAAAATGGCCGAGAAAGGAGATGAAATTTCAATCGATGCATTGCTAAATTATAGCAATATGGTTCGAACAGCGATTCTGGATATTTGTACTGAAGTTATGCAACTGGCAGAGCAATCTGTAGGTTTAAGTGGATTTATTAGAGATCATCCCTTAGAAAAATTGCACCGTGATCTTACAACATATCTTAAGCAACCAGGTCCAGATCAAGCCTTAGTTAATGTAGGCGAATATGCTGCCCAACTTAAAGATCTTAATAATGTCAAATAAAAAATACTTAGAGAAAGAAACTCCCATTAATGCACCATTAATTAATGGAGAGGGTATTCATAGGGATATAGGTTCCTCTCTCATAATAGCTCCACATCCTGATGATGAATCACTGGGATGTGGGGGAATGATAGCTTTATTGAGACAAAAAGATGTAGCCGTTTATGTGGTATTTGTAACCAGTGGATCGGCGTCACATCCCAATTCTAAGGAATTTCCACCTGAAAGACTTGCTAAAGTAAGAGAGGATGAAGCAGTAGAAGCATGCAAGATTCTGGGAGTAAAAAAATCAAACGTGATTTTTTTAAAGGAGCAGGATGCCGGTTTACCTAACATGGATAAAGATTATAAGCTTAAACTTCAAGAGAAAATTGCAGCACTTATAACGAAAAATTCTATACAAACTGTATTTATTCCTTGGCGCAGGGATAAGCATGGAGATCATGAAGCAGCTTCAGCAATATCAATTGATGCCGCACTTTCTTTACCTAAGTCGCCCCAGATTGTAGAATACCCAATCTGGCTTTGGAAGCAAGGGAATCCATCAGATTGGCCAATAGAGGATGAAGTGCATCCCTTTAGATTATACATCAACGAAGTAAGGGATTTAAAAAGTAAGGCAATTTATGCTCACAAATCCCAAACTACTCATATGATCATAGATGATCCTGAAGGTTTTATTTTAACTCACGATCTTTTAACTCCTTTTATGGGAGATTATGAATACTATTTTTTTAAGCCGGAAACAGAAAGTTCAACTTTACAAAGAGATTATTTTGACCAACTTTATTCAAATAATGAAGACCCGTGGAAATTTGCAAGCAGTGATTATGAAAAGTCTAAATATGAAAAATCAATTTCTGTTCTTAATAAAGAAAAATTTGAATCCGGTTTTGAGATAGGATGTTCAATAGGTGTGTTTACAAAAATGTTGGCAAAAAAATGTAATAAACTCTTAGCTGTAGATATAAGTCCTATTCCTCTGGAAGAAGCGCGAAAAAGATGCAAAGATTTACCACAGGTCACATTTGAGACTCTAGATATTTCTAAAAATTTTCCGCAACAATCTTTTGACCTTATCACTCTTTGTGAAGTAGGATATTATCTTAATGAATCTGCTCTCATAGACCTTTTTCATAAAATAGATGACCATCTTGAAGCAGGAGGAAGTTTCTTGATGGTGCACTGGACATCTTACGTTTCAGACTATCCACTTACCGGAAGTCAAGTTCATAGAATCTTCAAAAAACATTTTGAAAAGAATGATTTATATAATTTAATTAAAAAATATGACCACGAAAGCTATGAACTTTTTCTTTGGCAAAAAAATGCTTAGTAATTTGCTTGAGGTACGGGATTTAAATAGGCTTCTAAATCATGTATAACTTGAAACACATCTTCATCTGGATATTTTGAATTCCATAAAACATTATTCATAAGATCAGTTTCGAGAAAACGCACCATAGCTTGTTGGCGTTCGTGTGTAGAATAAAGTTCTTTAACTTGCTCCAGCGGTATTAATAGTCTTTTACTTATTTCTAAAAGAAGGCTTGTTGAGCCTGTTTTATAAAGCTCTTTAATAAGTTCATAGGTTTCAAATTTCACTCGCAATTTATCTATGCCTTCAACCATATATTCATAAACAGAACCGTTAAGTTCTGACCATTCCCTTAATTGATTACCAAATCCTCCCGGCACTCTGGGGGTGGTTCTGGTAGAGGTGACAACAGCCGACTTTAAACAATGCCGCACTTTTAAACCGTGTCCTACAACAAGTTGATACATTGCAATATCTTCCAAAAATCCTAATGGTGGAATTCCTCCTATTTTTTGATAAGCATACTTTTTAATGGCCAGATTAGGTCCAGAATTATGTGCATGCTTAGGCCAAGGATCTGCAGGGTCCGGATATAGAGAAGATTCAAGTTGACTTGCCAGATACAAATACTTTCTATTAGCAGATAAATATTTTTTTGCCTTGGGGTGCAAATCGGCTTCATCTACCTCAATACGCCCACAGATCAAGGCAATATCTGTAGAAATATATTGAACAAAGTTATGTAGCCAAAAATTATCTGGTACCGTATCTGCATCTGTAGAGACAATTATACCATTTGCAATAGGAAGTCTTTCTGAAGCAATATTCATTAATATTCTTCTGGCAACCCCCACATTATTTACTAATGATGCTTTTGTAGAAAGTATATGAAGAGGAAAATGAGGATCATTATATTTGAAAAGTTTACATATTTTTTCTGTATTGTCAGAACAGTGATTGCAAAGGACCAAAACTTCGAAAAATTTAAAATCAAAAAAAACCGAATTTGATTGTAATTGATTTCTAATTGCCAGCAATGTTCTTTCGATAGAACGTTCCTCATTTTTTGCAGGAATAGTAATAACTATTTTTAAATGTTGGTTTGCTTTTGGCAAACGATTTCCCAAATGTTTAGAAAGTTCGTCTATAAGTATAAATGGTTCAATGTTCTTCAACTCCTAATTATTAGAAATAATGAATAGTTTAATATTAATTAAAAAATATAGAATTATAAATTTTCCTTTTCAATATCTAAAAATAATATAATTATAAATCTAAATTATACATTATGTTTATTTAAGCCCCTAATATTCAAATATATTTAACAGCTTCAATAGTGACTCCTCTGTCTTAGAGTTGTGGATAATTTAACTTATAATGGTTGTATTATTTGTATTATTGAAAGCAATTAAACTTGCATCCCTCTTTAATTTTTGGTGCGATTATATTAGAACAGCCTATGGAAACAAAACCTACTTTATTATGTATACCAGACATAAGTGGTTTTACAAAATTTATGCGTGACGTAGATTTTCAATTGAGCTCAGAAGTTATTCCAGCACTACTTAATAAAATAATTTATTCAAATTCCATAAATTTTAAAGTTTCTGAAATCGAAGGAGATGCCGTTCTTTTTTTTAGATCTGGTGACCTTCCTTCTATTGAAGATTTAATTGACCAATGCAAATCATTTCATAAAGAATTTTATAATCAAATAGAAGTCCTAAAGAAGAAACATAGAAAAAACGCAGATGCAAATTCAATTCCCGAAATATTAGGGCTTAAAATAATTCTTCACTATGGCCCTGAAATTGGAATGGCACAGATAGGCAATCATATTAAACTAATGGGTGCAGATGTTATTACAGCTCATCGTCTGCTAAAAAACGATTTGCCGTTAGATGAGTACATTTTGATCTCTGATGATTTATTAGATCAATATAAAAATCAAAAAGTAAATGAGAATTACAATTGGAACAGACTTAAACAGAGTAGTATTGATGTAGAACATCTGGGAAAAGTAAAGTTTGGTTATATTAGATTATAGACTGTTTAGTTTGCTCCTTTAAATTATGAAAATCTTTCAATGCCATATCTGCTCTAACCCTTTATATTTTGAGAATACACGTTGCGAAAGCTGTGGATCACAAGTAGGTTATCTCAGCGAGCAACATGAATTAACTTCTCTTGTAAAAAAGGACAATTCGTGGGACTCAATTCCCTCTACCGGCACTCTTTATAATTATTGTAAAAACCACCATCATAACGCTTGCAATTGGCTTGTTCCTATTAATGACAAAGAGGGTTTTTGTGAAGCTTGTAAACTTAATAGAACGATACCCAATTTAAATGATCCCGTTCATTTACAAGAATGGCGTAATCTTGAAAAGGCCAAACATCGTTTACTTTACAGTATGCAACGTTTTGGCCTTCCCTTAATACCAAAAACTCAGGATGAAGAGAAAGGGCTTACCTTTGATTTCTTATCTGTTGATGGAATAAATAATCCCAATTCTGGTGTTAAGACAGGACATTTTAAAGGTGTTATTACGATAAATGTAATAGAGGCAGATTCTGTACACCGTGAATACATGCGCAAGCAAATGGCAGAACGCTATAGAACCCTCCTAGGACATTTTCGTCATGAGATTGGCCATTATTATTGGGAGCGACTAATTCTATCCGATAGTGAAAAGTTGATTGCTTTTAGAGCTTGTTTTGGAGACGAAACACAAAGTTATGCAGATGCTCTCCAAAGGCATTATAAGGACGGGCCACCTTTAGACTGGGCAGCTTCCTATGTAAGTAAATATGCCGCATCGCATCCTTGGGAAGATTGGGCAGAAACATGGGCGCATTATTTGCATTTAATAGACACTTTAGAAACAGCCCATGCATTTGGTTTAAGTATAAATCCAACTTTAGAAAAAGCTTCGGCCTTAAAAATGGCAGCAGATTTTGATCCCTATGAAGAATCAAATTTTGATGTAATCCTTAGCACTTACCTCCCACTCACTTTTGCAGTTAACAGTCTAAACCGAAGTATGGGACAACCTGATCTGTACCCTTTCATTCTTCCTCCTCCCGTAATCGAAAAGCTACGATTTGTACATAAATTGCTGAAGAGGGTTTAATTATAGGTTGTATTATTTGGCATTAGCTTCTTTAAAAATAGCATTTAAAAGACTATTCTTTTCTTTTGTATCAAGACCTAGCTGCCAAAACATAATTCCTCCTAATCTCCTTTCTTTGGCAAAATCTACCTTGAGTTTCACTGAAACCGTATCATCATAGGTCATAAATACCTCATCTTTTTTACTATACAAAAAAGGAGCTTTCGCAACAGAATCCCAAAATCTCTTATAGTTTGAATTATTTTCATATTCCTCTCTTATTTGTGAATATGAACTCCATCCAAGATAGGATCCAGAATTAGCCTGATAAAGACCATTATTTGGGGAAGACACCCCTTTCCATGCTCGCCCATAAAAGGCGGCTCCTACCACAATTTTAGTTGAAGGCACCCCTGCTTTAATACAATATTCGACAATACTTTCAACGGAACCAGGTTCATACTCTTTGCCACCTTCTTTCATTTCAGCTTTTCTACTTTCTAATAAAACTTCAGCTGGAGTACCAACCATATCTTTTTCTTTAATCCAACCCAAAGGAGTGTGGTGGCCTGTAAAAGGGGAATTCGACCCAATCTGATCGTAGGTCATTATGTTCATATAATCTACATATTTAATGACCTCCTTGAGCTCAATATTTTTATAATATTGCTTCCAGCCCGCAGAAGCAAAAGTCAATGTTTGTTTACGATTAAGTGTATTTAAAGCTTCTCTTAACCCTTTCATCAATAATGTAAAATTCTTTTTATCTTCAGGTCTGGCATTTGTTTGAGCTGCCGGTATTGTAGGATATTCCCAGTCAATATCTAATCCATCTATATTAAATTCTCTGTTAAATTCAACAATACTCAAAACAAATTTCTGTCTACTTTCTACACTATTAGCCATATCTGAAAAACCATCTGCTCCCCATCCTCCACAAGCGACCATAATTTTTAAGTTGGGATATTTGTCCCTCTGCTGCACTAAAAGTCGAAGTTTATCAGCTGTTGCATTATTCTGAAATTTCATTTCATTATCAATAATTTTAGTAAAAGAAAATATTATATGGGTTAGTTTATCCAAAGGAAGTTTAGAAGGATCAAAATTCTCTCCTGCAACGTAATAAGCCATAACAGCAATAGCTGGTTCTTGTTTTGTTTTTTTGAAAGTATCAAAACTAATTGTTACCAAAGTAAACATCAGAATAGACAAAATAAATACATAATATTTTAGGCACTTCATATTTGCATAATTAGATTAAACTCCATTCATGGTTTTAAATTATTTCGCTATCTATAGTTTAGCAAAAAATCCAGTATTATTTATTTTAAATGATTAATCTCTAGTATAAAGCAAAAAGAGGGATAGTATAATAACCCTCTTTAAGCAAATAACTATTCAGCCAAATCAATTATTACTGAACATCCCACCACATGCGTGTGGTAAGAACATCTTGTCCTTGTCTGCCTATCACTTCTTGATAATTTGCTGCATTGGAAGTTTGTTCTCTTTCGAAATATCTTAATCTACGAGGTATTGTCCCATTAGTCACGTTACCAGGATAATTTACAGAGGTTAATTGAGGAAAGCCTGTTCGTCTCCAATTTGCCCAAGACTCCACATCATTTAAAAATGTCGCAGCCCAATATTGCGTATTAATCTGTTCTAGTGCATTAGTAGCATTAAATGGGTTTTCTGCTAAATAAGCAGACACCGCTCCATCTGAAATAGTTGCTTGGGGCGAATATAATTCTAGGTATTTCATAGCAGCTGTCACACCAGCATTATAGTGAGCTTGAGCATCCCCTCCTGCAAGACCCCACCTTACTGCAGATTCAGCAAGCATAAATTCTACTTCTGCATAAGTTTGAAAAAACATTGGTGCAGACTCGCTTGTCATGTAGTTTCTATTGGGTTCTGTAAAACTACTAAGATCGTCCTCTCCAGTAACAGTTGGAAGCGATGCACCATCCAAACCATTAGGAAGTCCTCTTTGATTCTCAGGAGCAAATCGATCAATGTTTGCATTAGCTTCAACGTCTGGTAATGAGCCATAAACTGTTAGCCTGGGATCGTTTTGTAAAAAATTTACAAAAGTCTCACTTAGTCTAGGATTATTATCCGCTGAGAAAGCCTGTCCATTTCCATTTCTATTTATGCCATCTGGTCCTTCAGTATGAACTACATAGGCTATATCCTCATTAGATGTCATAACACCTCCTGCTATTGCTTTTGTAGCCCATTCCTGCGCAGCTGCAGGATCTACTTTTATCATTCGGAGTGCTAGGCGCAACATTAATGAGTTTCCCCATTTTTTCCATTTTGCCTGATCACCACCAAAAATAATATCTGCAGAACCAAATTGAGAAGGACCACTTCCCAAAGCCACCGTTGCCTCTTCTAGTTCGTTTAGCATATCTGCATAAATCTCACTTTGAGGATCATATTTAGGTCTAAATATCCCATCTGTAAATCCCTTTCCAGCCTCACTATAAGGAACATCCCCATAAATATCTGAAACTTTGCTATAAATATGAACCCGCAGTATGCGTACTATACTTAACATCTCCTTTGGATAGGAATTTCCCTCTGCAGACAATTGACTTCTTAAATCCTCAATACCCTTTACCTGATCGTTATATGTTCTTTCAAACCAGGCGCCAGAATATTGCGCATTATATGTATACTTATCGCCAGCCCAATAGCCAGCAGTTGTAGCGATATGCTGGATCATAGTGGATGAATATATTAAATTAGCACGCCAGTTTTCATAGCGATCACCAGATACTCTTAAAATAGTTGCAGTTAATTTAGGTCCCGGCTCTAAAGAAGTCGCTGCATTGGGATTTTCGTTAAGTTCTTCAAAACCCTCATCGCACGCAACAAATGCAATTAATATAAATACTATTTGAAATATTCTTTTCATAATCTTTTATTTAAAACTTTACGTTAAAACTTAAACCATAGCTTCTAACTGGAGGCAGACCAAAATATTCAAGTCCTTGTGCATTACCGGCATTAAAACCTCCCTCTGGGTCAATATTGTCTGCATCTTTATGAATGAAAAATAAATTCCTCCCTACAATTGAAAGATCAATTGAAGAAATAAAAGTTCTTTCCAATACACTTGCTGGAACCGTATATCCCAGTGATAGTTGTCTAAATTTAATAAAATCTGAATCTCCAATAAATTCCTCAGCAATTCTGCCGACACCACTATTACTTCCATAGTAAGTTTGTAGCGTTGTGTCATCATGAGTATAAGTAAATGGCTCTCCATTTGGGTTTTCCTCAGTTACATTTGTAACACCAGTTACAGTTAGACCATTTTCTCGCCCATTTAATGTCTCTTTATGTAGACCAGCTCCATATGCCACTCTATTAGTTCCAGAATAAACCTGTCCTCCAAATTTAGCATCTATAAGAAAGCTTAAATTAAAACCCTTATAACTAAATGTGTTGTTTAAGCCCATCGTCCAAGGAGATACACCTTCTCCCAAAACTTTTCTTTCTGGGTCTACTAAGGGAAAACCACTTGCATCATAAACAATATCTCCAGCCGGGTTTCTAAGATATGCGGTACCAAATATCACCCCAAAAGGCTGTCCAACTACCTGACTTGAGTTAGCATCAAATGTTCGTACATCTCCAATACTTATATTATTTCCCGATTCATCTGTGGCAACTACTTCACTTTCATTATACGAAAGATTATAGCTTAAATTCCATCTAAAGTTTTCATTTCTAATAGGTGTACCGGTAACCAACATTTCAATACCTTTATTATCGAGTTGCCCTAAATTGAGAAGTGTGTTGCTATATCCAGATGTATTAGAAATATCTACAGGTACAATATCCCGTTTAGTGGAATTTTTATAATAAGCTAAATCAATCCCAAGACGATTACTAAATAAACTAAGATCTAAACCAATCTCTACTTCTTCCTTGGAAAAAGGGGTTAAGTTTGGATTGGGAACAGACGATGTAGCCACTTGCCCTAATGGATTACCTAAATGTCCTTGTCCAAATATCTGATAAGGTAGAGTTAATTGATATGGGGTTTGTGCCCCACCTGCAACTTCAGAATAACCAGCTCTTAACCTTCCTAATGAAATCCAAGAAGATTGATCTTCCAATAATTGAGAAAAAACAAAACTTCCACTTACAGATGGATAAAACTCACTGTTTTCTGAAGATTGATCCAATCCAGATAACGTAGAAAACCAGTCATTCCTTCCTGTTACAGATAAGAAAAGAAGATCATCATAAGAAAGTTCAACAGAACCATATAGGCTGGAAATTGCCAATTCATTAAGTGTTCTGGACTGACTTGAATTTTCAACATTGCTCAATATCTCAAGAAAGGGAATTACAAAACGGCTGCCAATAAGTGTTAAGTTATCGTTGCGTTGAGTATTTTTATTAGCTCCAAAAAATGCATCTACAGCAAATTTTTCATTTATCTTTTTATTTATTCCCAGAATCACATCTGCGTCAACTTGTGTAATATTTACTTCTCTTTCTGTTATGCTGCCCAACGGAATATAAGCCGTGCCATAAGGTTCTATAATAGTTGTTCTTATAGCAGAATGATCTATACCCGCTCTTGCTGTTAAATCCAACCAATCAAAAAATTTATAGTTTAAAGTAGCAGAACTTAAAATCCTATTCTTTCGGTCAAAAGTATTGAAGCGATTTGCAGCCCAATATGGGTTTTGAGTAAAAGTATTTGAAGAAATAAGCTGTTCTGTACCATCTTCTGCAATACCTGGAGATGCTGTTCTTATATCTACATTAGCTGGAAAAAGAGCCGCAGAATAATTTGCATTACCAGGAGCATCTGATACTCTTGGACGATTGTTAACTTTCTCCACTATATATCTTGCGCTTATATCAACAGTTAACTTTTCTGCCGCTATGGAATTCACATTTAAACTGAAGGATTTTCTGTTTAATTCAGAATTAGGAACAACATCTTCATTATTCAAATCTGTTGCAGAAAATCTATAATTTAAATCTCCTCCACCTTTTGTAACTGCAAGAGTGTGTATTAAAGTAGTTCCTGTCCTATAAAATTTATCAAGATTATCACCCGTATCCACATAGGGCCGTTCCACACCATCAAATTGAATCGAAGATGCAATGCTTCCCAAACGTGGTCCCCAAGAGGAAAACGGATTGTCTAAGGCATCATTCACAGATACGGGAGCTAAACCTAATGAGCCTTGACCATACTGATTTTGAAAATCAAAAACACCCGTATTTACCTCATCAAAAGTTAATTGAGTTGCATATTCGACCCCCAATCCCTGTTGATTTTTACCCCCTTTAGTAGTAATGATTATTACACCATTAGAAGCCCTAGACCCATATAAAGCAGCGGCCGCTCCTCCTTTTAAAACACTTACAGAAGCAATATCATCTGGATTTATACTTGAAATACCATCACCAAAGTCAGACCCGCCGTAAGGGCCAGCCTCTCCTAATTGCGAATTATCGATAGTTACCCCATCAACTACATATAAAGGATTGTTATTACCAGTTAAACTCGAAGCTCCCCTAATAATTACTCTAGAAGTTCCGCCAGCTCCTGTAGAGGCTGGAGTAATATTTACACCCGCTACTTTTCCCTGTAGAGAATTGATAGCATTAGTAGTTTTAACCTCAGAAACCGATTCGCTATTTAATTGAGTAACAGCATATCCAAGACTTTTTCTCTCTCTACCTATTCCTAAAGCCGTAACGATAACTTCATCAAGACTTTCTGAACTGGCATTCATTTCAACATCAATGGTATTTTGGCTGCCTACGCTCAATTCGACAGTGGAAAATCCAACATAAGAAAAAACTAAAATAGCGCCATCTTCGACATTGATACTATAGTTTCCATCAAAATCTGTTGTTGTACCATTGCTTGAATTTTTTTCTAAAACCGTCACACCAGGTAACGGCATCCTATTCTCAGCATCAGTAATAGTACCCGTCACTGTTTGTGTCTGCGCCCATAGTTTTTGGCCAAAGGTCAAAACCATAAATGTTAGCAGGAAAAATAATTTTTTGCCCATACTTGTTAAATAATTTAGTTAGAATCTTAGATGAATTCACAATTCAGCTATTAATTTACTATAAATGTTAGTATAGTGTTAAACAAAATGAAAATTATTCGACAGATAACAAGTATAAATAGCTAAACAACGAAATGCAACGAAAACGTTGTAGTACGTATTTTTTATGAATTTTCACTCTTTTAAATTAAAATCAATCAGTTTTGAATTGATCAATTTCTCATTAGAGATAAAATAATCTGTAAAAGGCTGACCATCAATTGTTATACTATCTACATATATATTCTTTTCTGAAGTATTTGCTTTTATTTGAAGTGTATCGTTGGGATAAAAATCCTTATTCAAATGGATAATTATTTTATTAAATTTGGGCGAGCTAAAAGTATAAAGAGGTTTTGCTGGTGTTATCGGGTAAATGCCCATCATTGTATAAACCAGCCACGCACTCATTGTTCCTGTATCATCATTCCCAGGCAATCCATCAGGTGTATTTTTATAATATTTTCTCATAAGATCAGAAAGTAACTTTTGTGATTTCCTTTCATTTCCTTTACTAAAATTATACAAAAATGGATATGATATATCAGGTTCATTAGCCATATCATAGTGACCTTTTTCAAAAACATCATCAAGTTTTTTTAGAAAGTTTTTCTCTCCTCCTAATAATTTAATTATTCCTTCAATATCATGTGGCTCCATAAATAAGTACTGCCAAGCATTTCCTTCTATGTATCCAACATTCTCTTCAAAATTAGCACCAGCTTCGGGATTAAAAGGCTCATACCATTCAGAATTAGAATGTTTTGGTCTAAGAAATTTGGTCTCATCATCAAAAAGATTTTTATAAGACAAGGACTTTTTATAAAATTTTTTATAAGTATCTTCTTTGTTTAATGCCTTGGCAAATTGTGCTATCGCAAAATCTGAAATATTGTATTCTTGGGTTGTGCTAACAGATCCTTTTATACCACTATCCACACTTACATACCCATTTTGAAGGTATTCTTTGAGACCTGGCCTCAAGGGGTTACTGTCTACCGTTACAGCTCCTTTTATCATTGCTTCATATGCCTTATTTGTATTAAAATTTTTAATCCCTCTTAGATAAGTATCTGCAATCACAACAGATGCAGGATCTCCTACCATCGTAAATGTTTCAGTAGAATTTAATTCCCATTTGGGTAACCATCCATTTTCATCATACATAGCTAACATAGAGTTAATCATCCCAAGTTGTTCTTCAGGATAAATTAAACTCATAAGTTGATGGTAGTTACGGTAGGTATCCCATAATGAAAAAACAGTATATCTCGTGTTTTTAGTTCTACCTATTTTACGAGTTGTAATTTCTGGATATTCCCCGTTTACATCATTTAAGATATTAGGATGTATTTGAGTATGATATAAAGCAGTATAAAATATTGTCTTATCGTCTTTATTATCACTCTCAACTTCTATTCTGGATAATTTTTCATTCCACGAGGCTCTAGTTTCTTTATAAATCTCTTGAAAGGATTTATTTCCTACTTCACTTTTTAGGTTTTCTCTTGCATTTTTTATACTTACGTATGAAACACCAATTTTAATCTCAACATCTTGAGCTTTATCAAAATTGTAACTAAAGTAGGCTCCTATACTATCTCCTACAACTTCTCTGGTAAAGCCCTTTTTAATTCTCAGTTTACCATTATAACTCATCCACTGTGCTTCTACTCCGCTATATTTTTCTACTTTTTGCCAGACGCCAAATTCTTTAGCAGGTTTAGACAACTGAGCTACAAAATACACTGGATATGCTTGCTCTGGGCTGTTGTAACAAAATGAACCTACCATTCTTAAACCTTCAACTTCAGTTGCTGAATTTATTTTTAGCATCCCTCCTTGCTCATTAGTTAAACCTAGTCCGAGATTTATCAATATATTAGCCTTACCAGATGGAAAAGAATATTTACTTACTCCTACTCTAGTTGTTGCCGTAGCTTCTGCCTTTAAATTATATTTTGTTAATTCAGTTGAATAATATCCCGCTTTGGCAATTTCATTTTTATAACTGGACCCATATTCAAGATGACTGGTTTTTAAATCTCCTGTCGTAGGCATTGTAATTATTACTCCCAGATCTGGACAACCAACTCCACTTAAATTAACATGACTAAACCCGGTTAGAAAAATATTTTCATTAACATAAGGATTAGATAGCCATCTACTATCTTTCTCTAATATATTTTGCTTGCCAGCTACATTAAACGGAGAAACACTGGCCATTCCTCGAGGAGCTATTGCTCCTGGGTTAGTAGCTCCAAAATTTGAAGTCCCTATAAACGGGTTAACATATTCTACAGGAATCTGTGAATAAACAAATTGACTTACAAAAAGAATAAAAAAGTAATATATTATTTTTTTCATGTGTTAAAATGGTAAATTAATATGCAGATTACTTAGTGGGCTCTTTCAACTCTCCAACCTTGAATATCAACCAGGTGAGGGTGTAGTATATTCATTTTTTAAAAGACGAACCTATCTATAATAGCATATATATATTCTTTCTCGAAAAAATGACGGGAAACATCACGCATAAGTCCCCGCCATTTAAATCTTGGCTTATGGCAAATTTCTACATTGAATACTTCCCAATTCATGATATCTAAATTTTAACTTTCAATCACTGGAGGAAGTAATTGACGTAAAATTTCTAAATCAGTTTGCAAAATGATGAAGCTTTAAAAAGAGAATTTAATATCTCTACGGCATTCTATCAGATCATCATCTTTGATAACAAAATGGGTTTCTTCATTTATTAAAAAACGCCCTGGTTTAATTGTTAAATGCTCCGGTATAGGAGTAATTCTAACATTTTTAACAGCAAGTGCTTTGTCTTTTTTCTTGCTGCAGCTTACAAGAATACTTATTAATATAAAACTTTAGAAACTTCATATCAATAATATTTAGATGGATCCGGAATAGACAACTTAATATCTGTAGGTACATCTGTCATTTCAAAAATTAATTCCCCACCAGTAACAATTTCTTTATGTTTAATATAACAGCGCTTCAATTTCTTACCATTGAGCTTAATGCCTTTTACATATATATTCTGACTATTCAAATTTTCTGCTGTTACAATAAATTTTTTATTACCAGGAAGATTAAGTGTCGCTTTTTTAAAAAGAGGAGCTCCTAAAATATAAGTTCCCTGGGCAGGGTTTACGGGATAAAATCCTAAAGAACTAAAAATATACCACGATGACATTTGACCACAGTCTTCATTGCCGCAATGCCCAGCAGGTTCATTTTTATATTGAGTGGTTAATATTTGAT
>CAXBEL010000037.1:0-26045 GCA_963974735.1 uncultured Flavobacteriaceae bacterium
GAAGGACATACAGATAACAGAACTGTAAAAAACGGTGCCTATATTAAAGATAATTGGGAATTGAGTGTAGAGCGTTCTACTGCTATAATCCGTGAGTTACAAGATAAATATAATGTTAATCCAGAAAAAATGATTGCTGCCGGACGCAGCAGTTATATGCCTTTGGCTCCTAACGATAGTAAGGAGAATATGGCCAAAAACCGTAGAACGCGTATTGTGATTCTACCTAACTTGGACAAATTCCTTTCCTTAATTGGCTCTAACTAATTAAGAAAAGTAAACTTATTGTCTATTATCCGAAGCCGCTAAAAAGCGGCTTCTTTTTTTTACAACATTCTTTTCTTTGAACACCTTTTATCAATGCTTCCCTTAATTTTTAATTATCTTGTCGTTCTTTTATTTTGCAATTAAACCAAAATTAAATGGGAACTCTTTTTGATATAGCAAACATTTGTGCAGGCATACTTCTTGGAATAACTGTTTTGGACAGATGGGATGGCAGCAGTCAAATATTTACAAAAGCAGCTAATTTTCTTAATCCATTCAGCGCAATTATAGGAGGAATAAGCTTAATACTGGGGCTTATATTTCTATTTAGGCCCTTTTGTTCCTTGCACGATATAACAGGAATAGTTGCAGGTTTAACTTTATTATCAGGTTCATTAGAGAAAATCCCAGCTATAGGTGATTTGTTAGAGAAGGCTTCAGGGGCTTTAAACCCATTTAGAGCGATAATAGGAATTTGTGCACTTGTAGTAGGAATTCTAGGGCTTTTTAATATTTTTATTTTATGCTAAATAAATATTCAGTAGATAATTTATTTATCCTAAAATATACATCACCCCTACTCCTGCAAAGTATCCCAACAAAGCTAACCAGCTAATCTTTTTGAGATACCAGACAAAATCAATTTTCAACAATCCCATTATAGCAACACCAGCTGCAGACCCTATAATCAGGACACTACCTCCCGTACCAGCACAATAAGCTAAGAGCTCCCAGAATGTACTATCCTGTGGATAAACATCCAGAGAATACATCCCCATCGATCCCGCTACCAAAGGAACATTATCAACTACGGCCGACAAAAGACCTATAAAAATATTTATGAGATAAATGTCATTAAATGTATTATCTAAAATATGAGACAAATCCCCTAAAACTCCTGCCGTCTGTAAACTCGCTACGGCAAGCAAAATACCTAGAAAAAACAATATACTAGGGGTATCTATTTTTCTGATTACACCAGCAACTGAAAGCGCGTGTTTGTGATCGTGTACTTTGTGTTTATGTAAAAGTTCTGTCGCTACCCAAAGAACGCCTAAACTAAGAAGCATCCCCATAAAGGGAGGTAAATGTGTTAGACTTTTAAAAATAGGCACAAAGAGCAAACCAGAAACTCCTAACCAGAATACCAAGTTTTGCTCCCAGCTGGTTATTTTATGTGGTAGTGAATCATCCTCTGCCCCTTTAGGACGAAGTGTATCCCCTTTCATTTTAAAACTTAAAACAACAAGGGGTACAATCAAACAAAAAAAGCTTGGTAAGAAAACCATAGAGACTATATGTAAAGCAGTGATCTGACCTCCTATCCATAACATTATTGTAGTGACATCGCCAATAGGTGACCAGGCACCTCCTGCATTAGCAGCTAGTACCACCATCCCGCCAAAGAACCACCTGTCATTTTTTTCTCGTAAGAGTTTTTTAAGTAATGCTGCCATCACTATGGCGGTTGTTAAATTGTCTAAAGCAGCCGAAAAGAAAAAAGTAAGTGAACTTATAATCCATAATAACTTCACCCGATTTGTAGTGTGAATTTTATCTGTGACAACTTCAAAGCCCTGATGCGCATCCATCAACTCTACTATCGTCATTGCGGCAAGAAGGAAGAATAATATTTCGGCTATCTCGCCTACATGAATAAGTAAGGTTTCATCTATAAATTCTGAAGTCTCTTGAGGATTTCCTGTTATAGCCGGATTGCCAGCAAAAAAAGTTTCTCTCGCCAAAATTAAAAGTGTCCAGCATACCACTCCCGTGAGAATTGCAGCTGCTGCTTTATCTATTTTTAATTTATGCTCAAGTGCGATACACACGTATCCCAAAACAAACACAGCTATGAGTAGGACATACATAAAACCCCGTAAAATTTAAACTTCTATTAAAGATAAAATGTTTAATAGAGATTTTTTACAATTTTCACATCAAATTGTACCGTTAAAAAGTGGCAATAAACTAGAAGTTTTAATTGAGTTGTGAAGCTTAAAAAGTTCCACATAAAGCAAAAAAAAAGGCTCAACATAAGTTGAACCTTTTTTTGATTATATACTATTAGTTTAATTACATCGCCTGGGTAGTAGGGCGTATTAAAATTTCATTTACGCTTGTTCTATCGGGCTGGGTTAACGCATAGTGAATACTATCTGCGATATCCTGAGCTTCAAGTGGTGTTAAATCTTCAAACTGTTTTGTAATCTCTTCAACGTCCTTATCTGTAATGGTGTTTGTTAGCTCAGTGGCAACAGACCCAGGCTCTATTGCAGTCACTTTAGTATTATATTTAGGTCCCATTTCCTGTCGTATTCCCTCACTTAAAGCGCGCACAGCATATTTAGTAGCGCAATAAACAGCTCCTGAAGGCATTACTTTACGACCTGCAACAGAAGATATATTTATTATATGTCCATTTTTATTTTCTTTCATATCTGGTACAACAGCAGCTACACCATTAAGTACACCTTTAAGATTTACATCTACCATCTGATCCCATTCGTCTGTATGAAGATTTTCTATAAAAGATAAAGGCATTAAACCCGCGTTATTAACCAACACGTCGACTTTGCCGTAATTGTCGTGAGTTTCTTTTATAACTTTTTTCCAGTCTTCTTTGCTCACAACATCAGCCGTAACTATATGCGCCTTACCTCCGTCATTCTCAATCTTCTCTTTAAGCTTTTTGAGACGATCTGTTCTTCTAGCGGTAAGAATCACATTTGCTCCCGCCTTAGCCAGTGTCTCTGCGGTTGCTTCCCCTATTCCACTTGAAGCTCCTGTTACTATTATATTTTTATTCTGTAAGTTCATAAAATCTATTTTTTAGTTCAAAAATAAATATAAGCTACAGAAGTGCTTTTGCTGGTTGATATATGTTATGAAAAGCTGTTAAGGATTGCGAAAAAAGGTTAAGGGGTGTTAATAGTTACTACCTCTCTCCGTATTCTACTTAAAGATTCGGGTTTAATGCCTAGATAACTTGCTATATGATAATTTGGGACCCGCTGTTCTATATTGGGATAGGTTTTACAAAATTCTATGTAACGCTCTCGACTATCCTTTTCTAATCCAGATTGTATTCTGTTAGTTAAACTTAAAAATGCTCGAGTTGTTTTTACGCGAAAAAAACGTTCAAATTTTGGGATACGCCTGTAGAGTTCTTCAAGATTATCTAATTTTAATCCTAATAACGTTGAATCTTCAATGGCTTCTATTGTAAGTTTTGCCGGAGTTTTATTGAAGAAGGCATTAAAATCACTTATCCACCAATCTTCAATAGCAAACTGAACAACAGATCTATGACCAGCTTCATTGGTATGATATGCTTTTAAACATCCTTTTACCACATAATACTCCATATCAACATAACTTCCAGAAGTAATCAATATTTCTTTTTTCCGAATTTTAATGGGAGTAAGAATACTTTTGAACTCGCCAAATTCAGATTCCTCCAAAGGAATTATTTCGTTAATGTGTTTATGTAAAGAGTCAAACATAAAGGTGTACCAGTCTATTGCTGTAAAAATAATGAGATAAAGTGAACTTCATTTAAAAATTGACATATTAAGGTGTAATTAATAGTTAATTCTCTATATAAAAGATAATTTAAACCTATTTCCTTTAAGTATAATTTAGCTAGCAGAATTAAAAATAACAATTATCTTTAGTTGCATAAAGATGATTCTTCCTTATGGAGATAGACGTTATTTGGGTATTTGTTATTCTGGCAGTAACAATTATTTTATTTGTTACTGAATATTATCCAGTAGACAAAGTTTCTTTTTTTCTTATTGTTTCACTTACCCTTTTAGGGATTGTTACTCCAGAAGAAGCCATAAGTGGTTTTTCTAACAGTGCGACCATAACAGTTCTTTGCTTAATGATTATTGCCATTGGCCTTGAAGAGAATGGAGTTATCGCCTGGTTGTCTGATGGTCTTAAAAAACTGAGTATTCTCCCATTAATTTTGATAACGCCCGTTTTTATGCTCATTACTGCGAGTATTTCTGCATTTATAAGCACCACGGCGGTAGTAATAGTTTTTATAAAGATTATTTTTTTACTGTCAGAGCGTTACAAAATTCCGTCAGGCAAATTATTAATGCCTATTTCCTTTGCCGGTATTTTAGGTGGAAGCTGCACCCTTATGGGCACTTCAACAAACCTAATCGTTAATTCTGTCGCTCAGGATCTTGGAGCAGAACGGCTTGGTTTTTTTGAATTCGCCATTTTTGGTGCTGCTTTTCTAGCTGTAGGTATTGTGTTTGTAACATTAGCTTCCAGATGGTTGCCTCGGGAAGGTACTGGTGAACTCAAATCTGCCTATGAACTAGATGAGCTTATAACGACAGTAGAAATAGGCAAAGATTCCCCCTTAATAAATAAAAGAATTGCTGATACCTTATTTCACAATAATCCAGAATTGTCTGTACTTAAAATGGTCAGAAATTTTGTCGTAACTAATGCTCCCGGGCGTTATATAAACCTTAGAGCGGGTGATCGACTTGTAGTAATGGGAGATTTTGATAATATCATTCAACTCTCTAAAGAAGAAGGATTTGTAATAAACGACAATAGAGAGAGAAAAAAAATAAAGGAAGAAAAAAAGAAAGAAGACAAGGAAGAGAAAAAGAAAAAAGATGAAGACACTGAGGAGGCTGAAGAAATAAAATTAACCTATGCAGAGCTCCTTATGCTCCCCGGTTCTATATTATTAGGAAAAACTTTAAAAGATTTGCGCAATTATTCTTTGCAGGGAGCAATACCTATAGCAATAAAAAAACGTAAAAATTTAAGGAATACCAAAGAGCGTTTAATCAGAAAGGATATAAATTCCATACGCCTTAAACCAGGAGATAGAGTACTCGTGGAGATACCTGAGCGCAATATTTCAAGATTGGACAAATTAGAAAACGTTGCGGTACTCCAACAACATGAGTTTACTACAAAAGCTACTAAAACAAAACGTTGGCTGGCGCTGGGAATTCTCTTGGCAGTTATAGCATTAGCTGCTTCTGGAATTTTAAGCATTCTAGCCAGTTCTATAACCGGTGTTGCCCTTTTATTACTTACCAATTGTTTAGAACTGAATAAGGTTTATAAAAAAGTGGACTGGCAAATAATATTTCTTTTAGCCGGTATGATTCCTTTAGGGGTGGCGATGCACAACAGTGGCGCAGATATTTGGATTTCTGAAAAACTTCTTGATATGCTGGCTGGTAAAAATAATGTGGTGATTCTAGGTCTTATTTTTTTAGTCACAATGGTTATGAGCGGTACAATCTCAAACAATGCTACAGCAATTATAATGGCTCCTATTGCTATATCTGTTGCAAGCGGATTAGACCTACAAGCTAAACCATTTTTACTTGCTGTGATGTTTGCTGCAAACTTTAGCTTTTTTACGCCAGTGGGATATCAAACCAATGCACTGATTTATGGGATGGGTATCTACCGTTTTAAGCACTTTTTTATAATAGGTGGAATCCTATCGATAATCCTATTGGTGATGGGAACTTTAATGTTATCTACATTACTGTAAACAAACTAATTAAAAACCTAACACTTAAAGTTATGGATAAGATTGATACAGAAAATGCTTTCTCTAAAATATGGGATAAATTAAGCTCTTGGGGAGAAGCAGTTATACTAAGGCTTCCTAATATCTTATTGGCAATCGTAATAATGATTGTGTTCTATTTTCTGGCAAAATTACTTAGTAGTGTAATCAGAAAAATTTTACGTAAACAATTAAGGGATCAGTCTGTACGGCGTATTATAGTTAAATTAATATACGCTGTAATTCTCATGCTAGGCTTTTTCATAGCCCTAGGGGTTATGGATCTCGATAAGGCTCTTACTTCTGTCTTGGCGGGCGCAGGTGTAGTTGCCCTTGCTATAGGACTGGCCTTACAAGGCACTCTTAGTAATACATTCTCTGGTATTATGCTTTCTTTTTTGCCGCGTATACGCATAGGAGATTATATAGAAACCAGTGAGCACGCTGGGTTTGTACACGAGATCAGCCTGCGCAATTTAGTACTTAGACGTCCAGACAACAACTATGTTATTATGCCCAATTCAAAATTTATAGAAGAACCTTTTACAAATTATTCCTTAGCATTACGGTCTCGAATTGCCGTTAAATGTGGAATTGCCTACGATAGTAACCTGAGAGAGGTAGAAAAGATTGTGAGGGAAGCCATTGCCGCTAATTTTGAACAGCTGGAAAATGAAAAAATAGAATTTTTCTATACGGAGTTTGACCATTTTTCTATAAATTTTATGGTTCGGTTTTGGGTAGATTTTATTAAAAAAAGTCAAATGTACGAAGCTCAACATAACGCTATTGTGGTGATAAAGGATGCTTTTGATGCAAATGGCATTACCATACCCTTCCCTATCAGAACATTTGATTTTAACAATCCTGACAATCCTCTTAAAATTGAAATTGAAAACAGGGATAGCTCTAATGATTAAATATGTACAAAAATAAAAGCATCTATCCGAAATGAACCGGATAGATGCCTAAATAGTGTAATAAATCGGCTGGTATACTGTATAATTCTAAATCAAAAGCTTTGCGAAAAATGCTTTACTTATATATTATAAGCAAAGCCAGTTTCAGATAAAAAGCACCTTCTAGAAAGATCCCAGAAACGAGCTCTTAGGGCTTCTTTTAAAATTAAAACACCTGTTTACCAATCTCTTATACAATATAAGACGAATATATTTCAAGTTTGTTACAGTTCATTAAGAAATTTTTTAGATGTTAAACTAATCTAAACTTTAATAACAAAATAATGACCTATCCGTTACTTTGCATATACATATGACAAAGCCCTCATTTAACTGGTTACGCGACCCCTATCGACGCTTAATAACCAACATATCAAATAAGTATCCCAAGCAATATGAAAAATGGGTAGAATTTTCTTCAATTTTTCAAAAGAAGGTCAATTATCTCCTTGAGAAAAAGTGGATTAGATATAGTTTAATGAGTTTGGGAGGTCTGTTTCTGGCTTTTTCCATATTCTTCTTTACCATTTATATAGGTCTTTGGGGTAAACTGCCTAGTAAGAATGAATTGTCAAATCTTAAACAATCTTTGGCAACACAGGTTTCGGACCGCAATGGGGAGGTAATAGGCAAATTTTTTATTTACGACAGGCGCCCAATTGAATTTAATGAACTGCCCAAGCATTTAATTTCGGCTTTGGTTGCTACAGAAGATGCACGTTTTTATGAACACGATGGCATTGATAAAATTAGTTTATTACGCGTTTTTTTTAAGACCTTATTACTTCAAGATGATTCTGCCGGTGGGGGAAGTACTATAACACAGCAGCTTGCAAAGAATCTTTTTGGAAGAAATAATCAGGGAAAAATTGGATTGGTCGCTTCTAAATTTAAAGAGTTCATAATAGCACAACGGCTTGAAAATGTATATTCTAAGAATGAAATAATAAACCTTTACTTTAATACTGTGCCTTTTCCCGATTATACATTTGGCATTGAGAGCGCATCTCAAAAATTTTTTGATAAGCATACAAGAGATTTATCTTTAAGTGAATCGGCAACTTTAGTAGGAACTCTAAAAGCCAATCACAGCTACAATCCACGCCTTTTCCCAGATCGCGCCAAACAAAGAAGAAATATTGTTTTGACGCAGATGATCAACTACGGTTATATCTCGCAAAAAGATACCGTTGCCATGGGAAAGGATACCATTAGATTAAAATATCAATATTATAATAATCAAGGTATTGCTCCATATTTCCGGGAGCGTTTAAGAAATGAAGTGGCTGATATTTTAAAAGAATATACAAAGCCAGATGGAAGTGCCTATGACCTTTATCGTGATGGTCTTACCATCCAGACAACTCTGGACAAAGGGATGCAGACGTATGCTGAAACAGGAATGAAGGAACATATGAAAGCACTCCAGGCTACTTATGTAAAAGCTTATGGGAAATACGCCCCTTGGAAGCGCGCTAACATTCTGGATTCTTCAATAAAAAATTTATCCATCTATAAAAGACTTGCTCAAAAAGGATTAACTCCAGAGGAAATAAAAGACTCACTTGATAAGAAACAAATGAGGCATATTTTTAGTTGGGATAGTGTTCAAACAGAACAGAATGTATCTGTGGTAGATAGTCTTTCTCACTACCTATCCCTTTTAAATTGTGGTTTTATGGCATTAGATCCTCAGACTGGAGGTGTTCTTGCCTACATAGGAGGAATAAATTTTGAGAATTTTAAATACGACCATGTTTCTCAAAGTAAGCGTATGGTAGGCTCTACCTTTAAACCCTTTGTTTATACCGCAGCTTTAGAAAATGGAATGGATCCCTGTAAATACTATTCTCCAGATGAAGAAATATATATTGTAAGGAATAAGGTATGGACTCCGACTAACTCGGGCGGTGAGGATGATGAGTTTACAACTTATTCTTTAAAAGGAGCACTTAGTAACTCGGTAAACACCGTAGCGGTTAAGGTTTTATTGGATACCGGTATTGATAAAGTTATCAGTCAAGCAAAAAAAATGGGTGTTGAAAGTAAATTACCCTTTGTCCCTTCACTTGCTCTGGGAACCGCAGAACTGAGAGTTCGGGATTTGGCAGGGGCTTATACACCATTTGTAAATGAAGGAAAACCGGTCAAACCTTATTACATAACCAAGATATCAGACCGAACGGGACACGTTATTGCAGAATTTAAACCAGAAATTAAAGATGAAAAAGTATTAAGTGATTTTACCCGTGAAGCTATGGTTGATATGATGCAGGCTACTGTAAATGAGGGTACTGCGACACGTTTACGTTATAAGTATCGCTTAAAGAATGATATTGCTGGTAAGACGGGAACAACGCAGGATAATAAAGATGGGTGGTTTGTAAGTGTGATGCCCAAATTGATTACAGTTTCTTGGGTAGGAAACGACGATTACCGCATTGGATTCAGTAATACGGGAATTGGGGCCGGTGCTAATTCTGCTTTACCTATATTTGCAAAGTTTATGCAAAAAATGAATGCGGACTCAACCTATCGGGAAATAACAAATGCCCGATTTAAAAAACCCAGTCGCACCGTAGAATCTGCATTGGCTTGTGAAAGTGTTGTAAAAGACAGCACCTCAATAAAATATTTCTTCCGAAATATTTTTGGGGATGGCTCTTCAAAAGATAAGAGACCTATTCATATTGATGAGCGGGGAAGGCGAATTGAAGAAGAATTTTCTCAGGATGAGGAACAAAATGCTCAAAACGATGAAAAAGAGGATAAAAAAAGACGTGGATTCTTTTCTTTTCTGAGAAAAAAAGATAAAAAAGAAGACTCAGATGATAACTAAAACCCTTAAATAAAGCTTAAAAAGCCTTGCAAAACAGGATTTTATGCTAAATATATAATAAATATCGTGAATTAATTTGATTTTAAATTAATCCATGTTATAATACATTCTATTTACATTTTAAAACTAAATTAATATATGAGACAACTCAAGATCACCAAGCAGGTAACAAATCGGGAATCAAAATCTTTGAATACCTATTTACAGGATGTAAGTAAACTCGATATGATTACTGCTGATGAAGAGGTCGAGTTGGCACAACGCATTCGGGAAGGTGATCAGATTGCCTTAGAACGATTGACGAAAGCTAATTTGCGTTTTGTGGTATCTGTTGCAAAACAATATCAAAATCAAGGTTTAAAATTACCAGATTTAATTAATGAAGGTAATGTAGGACTCGTTAAAGCCGCTAAGCGTTTTGATGAAACACGTGGTTTTAAATTTATTTCTTACGCAGTATGGTGGATCCGTCAGTCTATTTTACAGGCTATCTCTGAACATTCCAGAACTGTAAGATTACCCCTAAACAAGATTGGTACTATAAGTAAGATAAACAAAGCGTTTTCTTATTTAGAACAAAGTTTAGAACGTCCTCCATCTGCTGATGAGATTGCTAAAGAATTGGATATGACCATTTCTAAGGTAAAGCTTGCAATGAAGAACAGTGGTCGTAATTTGTCTATGGACGCTCCTTTTAAAGAAGGTGAGAACGATTCTAATCTTTATGATGTACTAAAATCTGGTGAATCACCTAATCCTGATGCAGATTTAATGCAGGAATCATTAGGTACAGAAATTGAGCGCGCTCTAGAAACTCTATCCCCAAGAGAGTCTGACGTTATCAAACTTAATTATGGCTTGGGCGGTGAGCAACCCCACACCCTACAGGAAATAGGCGAAATATTTGATTTAAGTCGTGAACGCGTACGCCAGATTCGTGAAAAAGGTATTCGTAGATTGAGACATACTTCAAGAAGCAAAGTGCTAAAGACCTATTTAGGATAAGTTATTCCTAAATAAAAAAACAGGCGGCCATTAATTTGTGCCGCCTGTTTTTTTATATACTGCTTATATTAAAAGTCTGTTGTACATCGGTTTCCCCTCCAGCATTAGAAATATCGCCCTGAGAGACACCAGAAGCTTCTTTATCTGGCTCGTGGCGTAACGTTACCGTAAAAGTACCAGAAGAGGCCTCTCCTGTATTTAAAATGAATTTTAACCCAACAGGATTATCATTACCGCCGTTATAATCTGCTTCTGTATCAGTATAGGTTGTTGTACCATCAAATCCATTAAATTCAAAGAAGAACTGATGTTTATCAGCCTCTTCCTCTATTTCTTCATTTATTTCTTCAACGGGAAAAACGGTCTCGTTAAGAATTGTAAGCGACCCACTGTAAGTGGTGTTCGCTCTTAATTTTCCTTCAATATTTATAGTAGGTTCATCTGGCCCGTCCCCATCCAGATCCTGACTTGTAAAGACAACATCATCATCAGGCCCAGAAGATTCCAGAGTTACAATTACAGTTGTTATAACCTCTTCTTCATTTATAGGTTCGGGTATTCTATCATCATCAGAACAACTTGTAATAGCTAGTACTGATAGAAACAACAGGGTTATTATTTTATAGGATTTCATATCTAAAAGTGTGATTAAATTAATAGTTGAGTTTTAATTGAATTCTGAAATTTCTCCCTAAATCGTCCACAAAATACCTTTGCCTATTTAAGTAATCCCTATAATCTGTATCTAGTAAATTATCGACATACAATCCCAAAGAAAGTTTAGAATGTTCATTCACATTAAAATCCATTGAAGAACTTAAATGGAATAAATTATATCCTGCCGGAGGAGTACTTACATTTACTTGAGTTTCTACCTGTTCACTATTAACAGGAATCACAACAGAAAAATCGTTATCAGGAAATCTTTTTTGTTCAAAAACAGCCTGACTACGAAGACCTACAGTTAGATTATGCCAGTTTTTGTAGTTATAGGTTAGTGTATTTGTCCAGTTAGGCGCTGGCATATCAATCAAAGGTCTATCCCGCTCTAAGTCCTGACCATTAACATAGGCGAAATTACTGTTCAATTCAAAATTATCATTGAGTTGATACTGAGCTCCCACATCAATACCAAATAATCGCGCATCCACCTGATTATAAGCATAAACAGGAAAGGCTCCTCGAGTTGTCTGCTGAATACCATTAGGTTCTAAAATTATAAAATCCTGTATGCGATTGATAAATGGGTTTAATGTAAAATTAAAATCTGAATAGTTCCCTTCTAAGGAAACTGCTGCCTTAAAGGATTGTTCTTTTTTTAATCTTAGATCTCCCAGTTCTATGACCGCAGCAGAATGATGCAACCCGTCGCTGAATAATTCAGAAGGATTTGGGGAACGTGAGGCAGAACTTAAATTAAATCGTGCAACGAGATTATTATCAATCGTGTATTTAGCCCCAAGAGTACCAGACCAGTTATTATAATCAAAAACGGGATTTGCCAAAAGCTGATTATCCAAATTCTGAATAACAATATCTTGGTAATCCACATCGTAGCCACGTTCTTCCCAACGGGAATTTAAATAATACTTTAGGGCATCTATTCTCACAAAATCATAGCGTAGGCCTGCATCCAATTTCCAATCATCTGAAAGATTATAATCTATTGTAGCATATCCGGCAGCTGTGTACATTTTATAGTCCGGGATCAACCTTCTTATACCCGTATCAGGGTTTGGATAGTTTTCTTGATATGAAGTTTCCGCGCCAAAATTAGCCGTAAAGTCATTTTCTGAATCCCAAGTAAAGTTTGAGCTAAGCGTATGGGTTTTTAATTCTAAATCTAGAGAAGGAGTGTTTCTATCATCACCTCTTCTAATGTCATATTCCAAGCGTTTATTAAATTGAAAAGAGTAATCAAGATTTAATTTTCCTGCATTCTCAAATCTTTTAAACAAGCTCATTTTTGCAAGATGGTGTTTAACATCTTGTTTGGGAGCATTTATGTCATAGGTAAAATCTTCAACATAATTAGGCTCAAGGTTATTTATAGCTCTTATCAAATCACTCACGCTTCCGATGTGTGATGCTCGTAAAATTCCTATTTCAGCATCATAATAGCTGTAATATGCATCAAAACCATAGGAAAACTTATTTAAACCAAAACCAACAGAAAAATCCTTTTCACGGTCACCGGTGTTGGAGAGTACGTAATCAGGAGTTTCTAAATCTCCAGAATATTTAATCGTACCCTGCCCATTTACATACCAGCCGGTCTTAAAAGCTTTAAAAAGACTCGAAGTGGTGCTTACACCTCTTCCGTTGGAAGCAGCGCTAAAAATGGTCTTTCCAAAGAGCGTGTCCTTTACCGGAGCAATACGGGGATCTGTCACGATAACTCCTCCCAATGCATCACCACCATATCGCAATGCCCCTGCGCCTTTTACAACCGTAATATTTGCCGCACTATTTACATCCAGATTGGGAGCGTGCTCCACCCCCCATTCCTGATCTTTTAATCGTACTCCGTTATTTATTATCAATACCCGGCTACTATGCAGACCTTGTATTACAGGTTTAACTACCGTGCTTCCCGTATTTAAGGAGGAAACTCCGCTTATTTCCTTGAGTGCATCACCTAGACTACCGCTACTGAATTTTTCTAAAGTTTCAGACTTTAAGGATTCTTCAGAACCAGAATTGGTTTCGTTTTTATATTTCTCACCGGTTACCGTTACTTGTTTAAGCTCTTCAGCGTGGTGTTCTATATTAAAATCTCGGGTTGTACTTTCAGTAATCGAGATATTAAAAAGCGTTGTTTCGCATTGCGGATGGGAAACTTCAATGGTATACTCTCCCGCGCATAAATTGTTTATGGAATAATTTCCGTCAAAGTCTGTGACTGCATATATATCTGCACCAACAACCTTTAACATGGCATCAAATAAAGGATCACCGTCATGAAAATCTGTCACCTTGCCAGATAGTGTATAGTTGCACTTTTGTGCGTGGATACTACCTATTGTAAATAGGAGTAATCCAATAAAAAAATGTTTCATTTTAAATGGAATTGTAAAGTGGATCCCTAAGAAAGGGATATAGTTGTTTTAATAATTTAATTAAACAACTTCCACTGGGGGCGCCTTATTTAAGGACCTTCCAAAGAAAAGAGTAACCTTGTGCTGAACATTATAAACCGTAGCAACGGGAAATCGTTGTTCAACAAATACTACGGGATTGAAAGATTGTATTACAGCAGGCGTAAATTCATCACCTACCTTATGTGTTTGTGCAAGAAGACACAGTTCACAGTGCTTACCGTTATCATCCTTACTGTGAGTAAACTGATGAAGATTAACCAGTTTTAAAGCAAGTAAAAGCACGATTAAAATCGTACTGATAGTTTTGCGATTATGGCTCAATCTCATCTTCACAGAATCAAAAGTAATTGAAAAGTGATGGAATTTTCTTAAATACTTCTAAATTTTACAGAATAGACCAACAATTAATTGGCCTTTACTAAAGGATTCGGTGGTTTCCCTTTGATAACCTATCTGTGCGCGTATGGTATTTGTAAATACATAACCTAAGCCACCAAATACCCAATTACGATCAAAAAGAGGAACAGACCTACCATCCCCAATATCCTTTTGCCCGTTGATGAATATTTCTGAAAATGCTGAGAAGAAAATTGCATTTTTAGTCATCGTCTTCTGATTTAAAGGCACTTGAACAGCCAACATATATCTAAATCTAGTTCTGAAGTCCTGATCTTCAACAAAACGCTCCTCCAGTCTAAATCTATGCGTCAAATAAGTTCTGTTGCCTATTTGCTGATCGAGCAAAGCATCCTGGTACAGTCTATTCTCAGAAATTTGACTATTGCTTTCTCCAAAGGTCCCACTATTAAAATACGCATATCCTGCAACTACTTTTAAGGGTGTATCCTTTATATTATAAGAAAGCCCAGCCCTTAAAATTAACTGCTGAAAGTCATTTGTAACACTAAAATTACGATGCTGAATATCTCCCGTCAATCCAAAATCACTAGAGCCAAAATCGGTGTTCCAAAAAAAGCCATACCAGGCACCAAGTTCACTCTCACCTTCTTGGGCGATTGCCACGTTTGCAGTTAGAATGGTTAAAAAAAGACAAAAAAATGCACGTTTAAAAAAAATATTCATCAAAATAAAATTCTGGGTTCTTAATTACTCGACAGGAACATCTGCATACATCTGGCTGATTTTTAAACGCAACTTGCGCATATAATCTTCCTCTAGCCACTCCTTGTAGTTCTGGGTATTCTTCATGATGCAATAGGAATATAATCGTATTCTGTAACTAATCTCATCTTTGAGCTCCCGCGCGAGAATGCGGGCATCAAAGACATCTTCACTATTCTCATAACATATTTTAGCATGCTGAGCAATGGAGCGTTCTAAAGCAATCTTAGATTTTAGACCTTGAGCAAAAACCTTCTCATATTCCTTTTTAATGTCAAAATCGATATTTTCACTTTTACTGAATTGCTCGCGTAATTCAGGCGGCATAACATATTCAAAATTGCGCTCAATATCTTCATCACTTACCAGATTTTCTAAGTAGAAATCAGGATACAGGAAAATATCATTCCAGTCCATTGGGGCATCCCAAAGACCAAAACGTGCCATGTTATTACCTAAATCTATTACTTCAAATGATTTTTTATTAGGAAGCACACGTGATCCTCTACCTATCATTTGAAAATATAAAGTAAGAGAACGTGTTGCTCTATTTAGAATAATTGTTTCAACACTAGGTTCATCAAAACCAGTGGTTAAAATACTTACAGAAGAAAGAATCGCATCCGGGGTTTTCTTAAACCACTTTAAAATCTCTTTTCTTTCTTTATTGCTATGGGTATTATCTAGATGGCGAACATCATATCCAGCTTCTCTAAAGGTCTCATACACATATTGCGAAGTGTTGATACCATTATTAAAGATCAGCGTTTTAGTTCCCTTGGCCTTTTCTTCATAAGCAGAAAGCAATTTTTCCTGCATACTGTGATTCGTGTAGAGGATTTCTGAAGATTTTACCGTATAATCCCCATTTATACCTATCTGCAGGGTTTTAAGCCCCACATCATAAGTATGCATATTAGCTTTGGCTAGAAAGTTCTTTTCTATTAACGAGCCTATACTTTCACCAATTATTAATTTTCTATAGTTATCCTTCATAGGAAGTTTAACGTTCGAACTTAAAGGTGTGGCTGTAACTCCTAAAATAAATGCATCCTTAAAATAGCTGAACAACTTTCTAAACGAGTTGTAATGGGCCTCATCTATTATAACAAGACCTACATCTGTAATGTCTATCTGCTCATCTTGAAGCCTATTGTTAAGAGTCTCCACCATGGCCACATAGCACATATAATCCTCATTACCCTCCAAGGTCTTCACCTTACTGTTGATGACCATATTTGGTACCTTAAAGTTGGTAAGCATTTTTGAAGTTTGAGAGGAAAGCTCAATGCGATGGGTAAGTATAACTACCTTTTTCTGCTTCTCTTCTATATATCTGCGTACGATCTCAGAAAATATCACCGTTTTACCACCACCTGTTGGCAATTGGTAAAGTAGGTTAAAATTATCTGGAGATTCTTCCATACAATTAAAAATCCTGTCCAGGTCTTTTAATTGATATGAATAAAGTTCTTTTCCTTTTTTCGTTTCTTTTTCAGTAGCCTTTTCGCTCAAAAGTCGCCTTTTTTATAAGTGAATCTTGCAAAAATAAGTCATTTAAGTACTATTTCGAAATTTGAATTTGCGTTTTACAAATTTATTATGAGAAACCTTAATTTTTTACGGAACTGAATGGTAAAATGGTTCAAATAAGCATTTTGTCATTTCCCATTTTATCTTGTTCTTAATTTTTGAAAATTTCATATTCTTAAGCTGGTAAAAAACGCTTAATCCACTACCTTTGCATTAAATAAAATCAATACTTTGAACAATACTAAAGCCATAAAATTGCTTGATAAGTTAATAGATGACTTAAAGCAAAACGGTATAATTACCAATACCGTTACAAAAGACCTTAAAGAACTTAGGGAATATGCCGTTGAGGAAAAACGCCCTCTACTGGCAAAGGTGATACGTCTTACCTATGAACATATTGAGGAGTATGAAACTTTTGCAATAGCTATTCCTGAGGAAGAGCCTATAGAAGGTTATGAAGAATTGGTTGAAGATACAGAGTCTGAGTCTGATCCACAGGAAAGTCTCCTTTACTTGTTCAGTTTAATGAAAGATTCCGAAAACAAAGCGAATCGTCTTGATATGCGGGCCTACGTTGATGCCTTGCAGCTATACGCTGAAGAAAATTAAAAATTAAAAAAGCCCTTGTGAATCACAAGGGCTTTTTTAATTTACTTTTTAGGCGGCTTAGACGGCCTTACTTCTACTTTACTAGGTAACGTTCTTGGGTGCATTTTAAGTAAATCCCCCACCAGTTGACCAATGTCTTCTTTCTGTATTTTCCAATCTTCATTTTCTAATGGCTCATTACCATTAAAATGTGTTGAGACAGAACCCGGCATTATAGTCGTAACTTTTATATCATCTTGTCGCAAATCTAACATGATGGCTTGACTAAATCCAGTTAAACCAAATTTACTCGCGTTATACGCAGCACCTCCCGCAAAAAAGTTAGTTCCTGCAAGACTTGATATAGTAATTATGTATCCTTTTGATTTTTTTAATTCATCCAATGCGGCTTTTACACTATAAAATACGCCTGTCAGGTTTGTATCTATAGTTTCCCGCCATTGCGTAACTGACAGATCTGCGACACTACCAAAGTGCCCTAAACCAGCATTAGCTATAAGCACATCTAACTGTCCCCATTTTTGAACGACTTGAGCCACTGCACTTTGTTGACTGTCTAAACTGCGTACATCTGCCTTAATACCTATACACTCGCCCTTACCCAGTTTGTTAAGTTCGCTTGCAGTTTTTTCTGCACTGGTCAATGTCCTGCTGGTAATGGCCACATTGCCCTGCCCTATTCCTTTTGTCCCGCCTGTTATAAGGACTACTTTATTTTCTAATTTTTCCATATGTTAAAAATATACCTATTATCTCATTAAAATAGGGGGTGTATTTTAAAATTTTCATAAAACTAAGCCTAATTGATTCGATTCTCGGCATACACTTTGCTACAGCCAACAGCAAAGATTAGATTTGCAAAAAAATAGCTATATGTCAGATTCAAAGACCAGCGAAAAAAAATCGCGATTAAAGCTTTTACATCAATATTATAAATACACCGGTTTTTATAGCTTTTTGGGCTCAAGTCTTAAAAAAGCACTCACTCCTATAATTTTATTTGTAATAGCACTGGTAGTAGTTCATTATACAGTCATTGATCTAAATGACCTACTGATCAAAATGACAGATACGTTCCCGACCTTTTGGGTACTGGCGGTTTTCTTTATTTCAGAATCTATATTAGGGCTAATCCCACCAGAGATTTTCATAGCGTGGAGTGATAAAATGCCAGATCCTATTCTATATTTAACACTTCTTGCTGTCTTATCGTATTGCGGTGGTATCCTGTCCTATTTTATGGGTAGAGCTTCTACAAAAATCCACGCCGTACATGAATATCTGGAAGTTAAAATGTCTAAGCATTTAAAAAATGCACGTAAATGGGGAGGTTTTCTTATTGTAGTAGGAGCAATTCTGCCTGTACCTTTTGCTATAAGTAGTATGGCTGCAGGAATGATAAAATATCCTTTTGTTAATTTTCTTTTATTTGGTCTCGTGCGATTTCTGAGATTTTATCTTTACGCATTAGCAATTTTTAATTTAGTTTAATATGTTACAATTTTTTAGAATTATAAGTTTGTTAGAAGGGGTTTCATTGCTTTTAATACTCTTTGTAACCATGCCCCTCAAATATATTTGGGAAAACCCTATGCCCAATAAGATAATAGGAATGGGTCACGGCATACTTTTTCTTCTTTATGTTGTACTGGCCATATTAGTCAAAAGTGAATTGAAATGGAATGGCAAAACTTTAGGAATTGTTTTGTTGTGCTCTATTTTACCATTTGGTACTTTCTGGATGGATCGAAATTACCTGAAGCCTCAGGTTTAAATTTACTCTGCTTCTAAAGACACGAAAGCTTTAATTGCTGCATTATATTCTTTTATAGTGTATCCATTTAAAATTCTGGCTAGTATTTTTTAAATATTACAGATTCAAATATATTATCTGGATTAAAATTTCATTAGCATTATCGTTTAAATTCTTATTTTCAAAAATCACCTGTTGGTATTTATCAATCTGACTGTCTTTGATTGAATGTCCAGATTCAACTCATTTTATTTGCGTCTGCCTCTTACATTTTTTTCTCAATAAATGTAAGAGGTCTATCCAAGCTGAAGGTTTCCCCCACTTCTTTTTCCAGATATATAGGATTGTATAATCCATTAGCAAGCTTAGAGAAAAGCATTTCCCTTATAAACATTATCTGTATGGCTAAATTCCAAGAGTCTTAACTTTAAGGGCTTATATTTTATCCTGAGACAGATGCGATACCAAATAGTAAAAAGACAGATTATAAAGTCTAATACTTATCCTGTAAAACATGTAAATTTGAAACATGCGCAATATTCTACTACTGTTTTTTTTGAGTTTATGTTTAAATCTGTATTCACAGAATGCTAGTGAAAATCTGGTAAAACTCGACACCATTAAAGATGGTTTTAAATATGATATAAGATATGCAGCCACGAACAACTTTTTAAAAGAAGCTTTTTATGATTGTGCGGCTTGTTATCTAAGATCAGAAGTAGCTGAAGCACTTAAAAAGGCCAATCATTATTTCTGCGAAAAAGGATATAAAATATTACTCTACGATTGCTACAGACCAGTTTCGGCGCAGAAAAAAATGTGGAAGGCTTTTCCCAATCCACAGTATGTAGCAAATCCGTTTACTTCAGGCTCGGTACATAATAGAGGTGCAGCGGTAGATATTTCTCTGGTTAAGCTGGACGGCACTCCTGTAGATATGGGTACTGATCACGATTTTTTTGGTCCTGAAGCACATATAGATAATAAAAATTTGCCACAGGATGTACTTCAAAACCGCGTATTACTTCAAGAAGGTATGCGCAAGTTTGGCTTTGAAACCATTCGTACAGAATGGTGGCATTTTAATTACAAGAAAAATTACGGATTCAATATTATTGACTTCAATTTTGAGTGTGGCAATTAATTTAACTGGCACCATCTATTCTTCATAATTTTCAAGCGCTACGAAAAGTTCGATTTTTGTGCATTTTTTATAAGATAAATATAGAAAAATGCGTTTTTAACAATTTTTATGACAATAAAAAAGCGCTTCTCTTCATTTTTCTCAAGTTCAATTTGTTAATATTTTAAAGTTTATAGTCTTTTTATAACATTTCCTTCAATAATTTTTTACTGATATACAGCCCTTTACAATACGACTCTATTAAACTCTTGTTAAACCAAGTGAACTCAAAAACTTCACGCTATACTTCCTCGTAAGTTTCAGTGAGTAAAATATTAATCAATTATGTCAATGATGAAAAACAAAAAAATTAAGGTAGAAACACCTACTTCCTTATTAAAAGGAAACAAAAGACGTCAATTCCTAAAGTTAAGTGGTATGGCCCTAGCGGGTTCAGGCCTTTTATTAGCTTGTAGCGACGACGATGACAATATTTTAGACCCTACAGATGATACCGTAGATGATGGAATGGGAGATGATGATGGAATGGGAGGAACTACTCCATTTGATCTAGGAGCTGGAGATTTAGGCGTTTTGAACTATGCGTATGCACTTGAACAACTAGAAGCTGAATTTTATACCAGAGTTTTAAATGGAACTTATTGGTCTGGAGCAGCAATGGAAGAGAAAAATATTTTAGAAGCTTTATACAATCACGAAGTAAACCACAGAGAATTTTTTAAGGCAGCTCTAAATGCAAATTTTGATGCAGAGTTAGTATTACCAGCCGAGTTGGAATTTGATTTTGGTTCTGTAGATTTTAATAATCGTGATTCTGTATTAAATACAGCTAAAACGTTAGAAGATACTGGTGTAAAAGCATATAATGGTGCTGGAAAAATTATAGAAACAGTAGATTATCTATTAATTGCAGGTAAGATTGTTTCTGTAGAAGCAAGACATGCTGCTGCAATTAGAAGTATAATTGGTGGTGATATGGGAGACTTCAAATTATTTGCTGGAGACGACGCAGTAAGCGTAGGCAATGGTTTAGACGGAGCAGAAAATCCTTCTGTAATTATTGAAACTGCAGGTGCATTTTTTGTAACGCCTTTCACAGCAAATCACTTACCGTAATCACATCACTAACTATTAAAAAAGAAAATTATGAATATTATAAAGTTTTTAGACGAATTTAAAACAGATAATTTAACCAAGACCATGTCTTCAAGGCGAGATGCTTTCAACACATTTGGTTCTTTGGGTAAAAAAGCTGCCATTGCCGCTGTTCCTTTTGGAATTGCAACAATGGGCAACAAAGCAAAAGCTGCTACATTTATGCAACAGGATTATATTGCTTCATTACAGCTAGCACTTACTTTAGAATATCTTGAAGCCGAGTTTTATGTAAAAGCATTAGATTCTGGTGTATTAACGGATAATGCAAAAGCAGAAGCTATTTATCAGCAGATATCTCAACATGAGACTGCACACGTTGCTTTCTTACAAGATCAATTGGGTGATAACAGTATAGATTCTCCAGAATTTGATTTTACTGCAGGTGGAGCATTTGATCCATTTAATGACAATAACTCAGGACAGGACGTTGCATATGGGCAATTATTAGCGTTAGCACAAGCTTTTGAGGATACAGGAGTACGTGCATATAAAGGACAAGCTGGTAATCTTATGGGTGTTGCAGATGGTGCCGTACTTACAGCAGCCTTACAGATCCACTCTGTTGAAGCTAGACATGCTTCAGAAATAAGAAGACTACGTGGTCTTGACGGTTGGATTACTTTAAACGAAAGAGGTGAAGACATGCCCTCACAAACACAAGCTGTTTATGATGGAGAAGAAAATTTAAGTCAAGCTACAGTTGATGTTACCACATTAGGGGATGGAGATCCATTTAGCGCAGAAGCTTCTTCACAAGCTTATGATGAGCCAATGGATAGAACTACTGCAGAAACAATTGCTGGATTATTTATCGTTAGCTAATTAATTTGATTATATATATTAAAAATGCCGTCTAATGACGGCATTTTTTTTTGCATTAGAATAGATGTTTCCTATATGTATTAGCATAATCAACCTGCTATTCAATTCTCAAGAATTAGTAATTATATTTTATTACCATATATATCTAATTCTACAACATCTTTGCCTAATTTTTTAACTTCCTCTAATTGAGTTTCCTTATCACCTACAACCAGATAAATCATATTTTCTTCCTGCAGATAATCTCCTATAACTTTTTTAAAATCATCTAGGTTCATTGCCATCAATCTGTTCTGCTCTTCTTCAAGGTAATTTTTAGGCCTATTGTATTTACTTATTGCCCTTAGAATACTAAGTTTTGCCCCTAAAGATTCATAAGCCCGCGTATTCTGCTTTATCACTTTATTCTGTGTAAGCTCCACATCGCTTTGAGAAAATCCCGGACCATATTCTGTTAGCATGTTCTCAATAATCTCCAGACTGGGAAGTGTGGCATTTGCTCTAACGCTGGTACTTATGGTAAATGGAGCGCTTCCTATTTGTGAAGGAACACGGGAATAAGCTCCATAAGTATATCCTTTCTCAATACGTAAAGTCTGAAATAAGCGTCCACTTGAACCTCCGCCTAAAATTTCATTAGCAAAATCCAAATCTGCCGCATCCGGATTAGTAGCATTTAAAGCTTCCTTACCTATATATATGACAGATTGTTTTGAACCCGGCACATCTATAAAATATAGATTTCCAGCTTTATCGGCTTCTGGCATTTCAAATTCAGGAACCGCAACAGTTTCCCCTTTCCAATCTTTAAAATTTTCTAAAGCACTCATAACCCGATCTTTTTTAATCGCACCTACAATGTGAAAGGTGGCGTTAGCCGGAGTTAAGTTTTTATAATATTCCTTTAAATCATCCAGAGAAATATCTGCAGTACTTTCTAAAGTACCGTTGCTTGGTTTTCCATACATACTCGCATCCCCATAAATAAGTTTATTAAAGTTGATGGCAGCGATTGCGGTAGGATTAGCTTCACGTCCCTGCAAAGAAGTCTGTAAAGCTGTTGTAAGTCTTTCAAATTCGGCACTGTCCCAGCGTGGTTGCAATAACATCTCTTTGACCAGGGCCAGTGTTTCCTCAAAGTTCCTGGAAAGACAGCTGCCTGAAATAACAAACTCTTCGGTACTACTACTAAAGTTAATACTCGCCCCTAAAAGACCTATAGCTTCTTCAAGTTCTGCAGGTGTTTTATTGGCAGTTCCTTCATTTAGCATATCTGCTGTAAATGCAGACACCCCAGCCTTATTTTCAGGATCTAACAAATGACCACCATCTATTGTTATTCTAAAAGTTACTAGAGGAACCTCGTCACTTACCGTTCCGAGAACATCCATTCCATTGCTCAATTCTCCCGTATAGATCTCCGGCATTTTAAAGAGCGGTGCTTTACCAAAATCTGGTTCTGACCGATCATAAGTGCTAGCCGTTTTTTCATATTCTGCTTCTTCTCCCTGGCTCACCTCTTCATTGGCATTCATTGCGGTTACCTCTTCTATCCAAACCGTTGCTTCTTCTGATCCTGTTACCTTTAGATCTTCCTGATCTTTAGGAATCGTACTTAACATCACATAGTTTTTGTCCTTTATATATTGATTATAAACACGCTCTATATCCTCTCTACTTACTTGTTGCGTAAGTTCTGCCCGCTTTGTAATATATCCAGGATCTCCTATAAATTCATTGTCCTGTACAAGTTGAAATGCTTTATTCAATACGGTTTCGACACCATAATAAAGGCCTGTTTCAGCTTCGGTTTTAATTCGCTTGAGTTCATCGTCTGTAAAACCGTCATTTTCAAAACGGTCCAAACCTTCTTCAATCGCCATTTTTACAGCATTTAAATCTGTACCAGCATTTGCCCGCACACGAAATATAAATTCTCCTGCCAGTTCACTACTGCTTTGATAAGTTCCCACATTAGGAGCTAGCTTTTTCTCCTCTACAAGAACCTGATAAAGTGGGGATTTCCTACTTCCGCTTAACAATTGTCCTAAAATCTGTAAAGGGATCGCATCTTGATTGTACTCTTCTACAGTAGGATAAACAATACGCAGTTCGGGTAATTTGGCAAAATTATCCTTAAAATAAAGTGATTTGGTTTCTTCTAATTTTACTGGCATTGGTTGTATGGGCTCGACGGCAGGACCCTGATCTATTTCTCCAAACCATTGTTTTACCAGTTTTTTTGTCTGGGCTATATCTATATCACCAGCAATAACCAACGACGCATTTGCGGCACCGTAGTATTGATTATAAAATTCTTTTACATCATCCAGAGTTGCAGATTGAAGATCGGGTAAAGAACCTATTACCGTCCAATTGTAGGGATGGCTTTCTGGATAAAGATTTTTACGTATAATCTCATCGGTATATCCATAAGGGCTATTATCTACACGTTGTCTTTTTTCATTCTTTACCACTTGTTTCTCACGTTCAAGTGCAGATGGAGTAACCGTATTGATCATATATCCTAATCTATCTGAATCTATCCAAAGGATTTTTTCAAAAGCATCTTTTGGAACCACCTCATAATAAACGGTACCATCACTCCAAGTACCTCCATTTCTGCTTCCACCCCACTCTGGTATCATTTTTCTATTAGCACCTACAGGCACATTTTCAGAATCATTAAAAGACATATGTTCAAAGAAATGTGCAAATCCTGTTTTGCCTGGCTTTTCCCTGTTTGAGCCCACGTGCATCATAGTGGCCACTGCCACTATAGGATCGCTTTTATCTACATGCAGAATGACATCTAAGCCATTATCGAGCGTGAATTTTTCATAATCAAGAGTAAATTCTTTATCGCTCATGGAATTATCTTTTGTTTGTTGGCCATAGGAAAGAGTACTTAAAAGAATCATCCCGAGAATAATAAATAGTTGTTTTTTCATAGTAAAATTTATTGTATAAAAATAAAATATAAATCAAATTATCTCAAATCTATTTTGGGGATGATAGGATGTGTTATAACAAATCTAAACCTTTAAAATGGCTGTCGCAAACCTTAAAGTTATAGTATCTTTGTTTGTTTAAATTATAGATTATGCATGAGCGTTTAGCGCAGTATTTTAATGATTTTACAGCGTATTTAATAGATGGAGGAATAGACATAATATATGCCCGACTTCTTACAATTGTTCTTAACTCGATAATATTTGTCACGCTCCTTCTATTGCTTGATCGTTTATTGCGAAAAATCACAATAGAATTTTTTAAGGCTTTTACAAACAAGACTAAAAGTACATTTGACGATTATCTGATTTTAACCAACTTTCCCAGATACATTGCTCATATAATCCCACTGGCAATTTTAAATTTCATTCTGCCCCAACTTTTTGAAAACTACCCACAAACTTTCTATTGGATTATTAAAGTATTTAATATTTACTTGATAATCCTAATTATAAAAATACTGCGCAGCTTACTGCGCACGACTAAAAATTACTTTACTACAAAAGAACAATATCACGATAAACCTTTACAGAGTTATGTGCAGGTAACAATGCTTTTCTTTTGGGCAGTGGGTGTTTTTTTTATTGTAATTGAGTTATTTGATCAAAATGCCTGGAAGTTTGTTCTGCAACTTGGAGCTGCCTCTGCGGTTCTCTTATTAATATTTAAGGATACTATTATGGGTTTTGTGGCCTCCATACAGGTATCTATAAATGATATTGTACGGCTTGGTGACTGGATAACCTTTAGCAAATATGGCGCAGATGGATACGTTACCGAAATAAACCTCGCCACTGTTAGAGTACAGAATTTTGATAATACTTTTACCACAATTCCTACTTATAGCTTGATTGCTGACTCTTTTCAAAACTGGAGAGGTATGCAGGAAAGCGAAGGCAGGCGTATAAAAAGATCTATTTTCATAAAGCAGAACTCAGTTAAATTTTTAACCGAAGAAGATTTAGAACGATTAAAGAGAATCCAGTTGATAAGGCCCTACATCGAGCACCGGGAACAGGATGTAAACCGAACCAATCGCATAAATCAAATCGATAGAAGTTTATTAATAAATGGGCGTAATCAAACCAATCTTGGGGTTTTTAGAAAGTATATTGATGCAATGCTGCATGAGAATCCTGCAATAAACAA
>CAXBEL010000038.1:0-25881 GCA_963974735.1 uncultured Flavobacteriaceae bacterium
TCTTCCCCATCCTGCTTTAATAAATGCAGCGCAAGATTATAATCTCCATGGGATTGGTGCGCTATTTTTTTAGCAAAAACTGAATCACAATCTTTATTGTTTACTAAAGCTTCTTGAATTGCAGCTTCTCCCAATCTTGGAAAATGTAAAACTTGGCACCTCGATTTTATAGTATCTATGATCTGATCTTCATTTTCTGCAATGAGAATGAAGATGGTTTTGTTAGGAGGCTCCTCAATAAGCTTAAGAAGCTTATTAGATGCTGCATTGTGCATTTTATCTGCCATCCAGATTATCATTACCTTAAAACCACCTTCATATGCTTTTAAAGACAGTGATTTTACGATCTCTTGAGCTTCATCAACTCCTATTTGACCTTGTTTTTTTTCAATGCCCAGATGTTGATGCCATTCATATAGATTAGCGTGTGGGTTTTCTTCAAAAAAAGACCGCCACTCTCTAGAAAAGTGCGAGGAGACAGGATGTTTCTTAACATCTTCTGTTGTTGCAACTGGGTATGCAAAATGAAGATCGGGATGTGATAAATGATCAAATTTTATATTACAGGAACTGGCACCTCCGTTATTTTCACCATTGGCATTACCACAGATAATGTACTGGGCATAGGCTACGGCCATTGGCAAAACTCCGCTACCGGAAGAACCTACAAAAAGATTTGCATGAGCTACCCTTCCCCTGTCTGCACTGGTGGTAAGATGCTTCTTAATAAATTCCTGACCTATAATATTGCTAAATAACACGGGGCCAAATATAACAGATTTGTAACGTTTTGTTTCAGGCTATCCGTTATATTTGTTACCCTGTAAATGCGTCGAATACGCAGATTATAACCAAAACCCGACGCTTAGTTTATCAAATTTTAAATAAAATATTAGATGAAAACCATAGACGACTTCAATTTTGAGAATAAAACAGCTCTTATTCGAGTAGATTTTAATGTTCCTTTAGATGATAATCACGAGGTGACAGATGACAATCGAATAGAAGCTGCCAAACCCACTATTCTAAAAATTCTTGAAGATGGAGGTTCTGCAGTATTAATGTCTCATTTAGGCCGTCCCAAGGCTCAAGAACCGGAGTTTTCTTTAAAACATATAGTAAATAAGGTTTCTGAAATTATAGGCGTTCAGGTTAAGTTTGTTTCAGATTGTGTGGGTGAAGAAGCAGAGGAAGCTGCAGCGAACATCGAGCCAGGAACAGTATTGCTTCTTGAAAATTTACGTTATCACAAAGAGGAGACCGAAGGGGATAAGTCTTTTGCAAAATCTCTTTCAAAATTAGGGGATATTTATGTAAACGACGCTTTTGGTACGGCTCACCGTGCCCACGCTTCAACTACAATTGTAGCTCAATTTTTTCCTGATAAAAAGTGCTTTGGTTATCTGTTAGCTAAGGAAATTAAAAGTCTTGATAAGGTGTTGAACGATAATGAAAAACCAGTTTTAGCGGTGCTTGGAGGCGCAAAAGTTTCTTCTAAAATCACGGTTATCAAGAACATTCTGGACAAAGTAGATGATTTAATACTAGGTGGAGGTATGGCTTATACCTTTATCAAAGCTCAAGGTGGTAAAGTCGGAAGTTCTATATGTGAGGATGACAAACAGGATTTGGCTCTTGAAATTTTAAAGGAAGCTAAAGAAAAGAATGTAAATGTTCATTTGCCGGTAGATGTTGTTGCCGCAGATAGCTTTTCAGAATTTGCAAATACGCAGATTGAAGATATTTATGAAATTGCCGATGGCTGGCAAGGTCTTGATGCCGGGCCTAAATCTCTGAAGAACTTTTCTGAGGTAGTTGCAAAAAGCAAAACTATTCTTTGGAACGGTCCTTTGGGTGTTTTTGAGATGGAGCCATTTGCAAAGGGAACTATAGAATTGGGTAATTTTATAGCGGAAGCTACCAAAAAGGGAGCATTTTCTCTTGTAGGTGGAGGTGATAGTGTTGCAGCTGTAAAACAATTTGGTTTTGAGGATAAAGTGAGCTACGTTTCAACTGGTGGAGGAGCTATGTTAGAGATGCTTGAGGGAAAAACCTTGCCTGGAATTGCTGCAATTGAGAAAGAATAGTGGTAGAATTCAGTGCTTTAACACCTTGAGTTTGATATTCTACACGAAAAAGTCGACTTTAGCGTTTGCTTCATTTTAGAATTATATGACAAAACGTATTTTACTATACTTTCTTTTCGCTTTAGTTTCCCTAAACTTTTTTTCGGCGCAATCACAGGAAGACAGTCTATTAATTAAAAACGATGCGCTTAATGAGCGTAGCCTTACACTTAAAAAGGATACGATTCGAGTTGTAGACTCTTTAACGCCTATTTCCACAGAGCGGGATTTGCCTGTGATTTTAGTGAAAACCACATTAAAAGACTCCTTAATATTTAATCTTAAGGATCGAGCATACTCTGCCAGAGTGGATTCTCTCTGGCTTGAGGAGCTTACTAATGCTTATTTATTTGATTCTATAAACAACATTGTTCAAAATCTTGATTACGATAATGAAGATTTTGAGATGCCAGAACTGCCTACAGATACTCTTAAAAAGCGACTTGCCAACCTCAATTCCCGCACGCCCTTTAATATAGAATATAACCCTTCTCTGGAAAGCGTTATAAAGATGTATTTGAGAAGACACAGACCCACTATGGAGAGGCTTATGGGATTAAGCGAGTTTTATTTTCCAACATTTGAAGAAACATTGGATAAATATGATATGCCACTTGAGCTTAAATATTTGGCTATTGTAGAGTCTGCTCTGCGGCCTCGCGCAAAGTCAAGGGTGGGTGCAACAGGAATGTGGCAGTTTATGTATGCTACAGGAAAAATGTACGGATTAGATGTAAGTTCTTATGTTGATGAGAGGATGGATCCTATTATGTCGACAGAAGCGGCCAGTAAATATTTATCAAAATTATATGAAATGTTTGGGGATTGGGATCTTGCTCTTGCCTCATACAATTCTGGACCAGGAAATGTTTCTAAGGCAATTAGGCGCAGTGGGGGACACAAGAACTACTGGAATTTGCGTCATCATTTGCCACGTGAAACGGCAGGTTACGTACCGGCTTTTCTTGCAACTATGTACATTTTTGAATATGCTGAAGAACATGGATATAACCCAAAACGGCCGGATTTTAATTATTTTGAAACAGATACAGTTAAAATAAAACAAACCATTACTTTAGATCAAGTTGCAAAATATACAAATACACCTATAGAAGAAATAGAGTTTCTTAACCCTTCTTATAAACTGGATGTAATCCCATATATTGAGGATGAAAATTATTATTTACGTCTTCCCGTAACCACAATTGGCAAATTTGTTGCAAATGAAGAGGCTATTTATGCAACAGCCACAAAGGAATTTGAAAGTAAAGAAAAAACGCTTCCACAATACTTTGAGACAGATTCAAGAGTAACCTATCGTGTAAGAAGTGGCGATTATCTTGGTAAAATTGCTGAGCGATATGGCGTGGGAATCTCACAGATAAAACGCTGGAACAACCTTAGATCAAACAGTTTACATATAGGTCAGCGGTTATTAATCTACCCTAAAAAGCCAGTCGCAAGTGTAAGTAGAAAAACGAGCACAAAGAAAGCCGTAGCCGCTAACGCAAAGACCTATGTGGTTAGAGAGGGAGACTCACTTTGGAAAATCGCAAAAAAATTTCCTGGTGTAAGCCCAGAGAATCTTAAAGTTTGGAACGATATTAGTGGTAATAAATTGAAACCAGGCATGACCCTGGTTGTTTCCAACTAACATAAAACTTTCATTTATTATGCAAAAACTAGTGTTGGCCCTTTGTTTTATGGCCTTAATTTCTTGTAAGGATAAACCAGAAGAACGCGTTGTCGCTCAATCATCTGGGGGATTGAACAACTTAACTGTTGTTATGGAAAACAATCTGTGGCAGGGTACAGTAGGTGAAACAATTAGAGAAAAACTAGCGGGACCAGTAAACGGTTTACCACAAATTGAACCTTTATTTGACATTAATCAAATGCCAGAAAAGGCTTTTAGTGGTTTTATGAGAAAGCAACGTACGTTTCTTAAAATAGAACAGGCAACAGAAGCTGGGATTGAAGTTGTAAAAGATGCATATGCGCGACCTCAAACGGGTATTATTGTGAAAGGGCCAGACACCGAGTCTATTAATAACATTATTAAAAAAGACAGTGCAACGATTGTAAATACATTTAAAGATGTGGAAATTAAAGAAAAGATACGCAGGGTTGGTCTTTCTTTAAAAGATGATGAGGCAATACGCAAGGCTTTCAATGTATCGCTTAAATTTCCTTCGGCTTACCGCTATGCAAAATCTGAAGATAATTTTTTCTGGATACGTAAAGACATCACAAACGGCGATATGAATATCACCCTTTATGAGGTTCCTTTAAGCGTGATTGATAAGGACACAAACACTATAGGAGCAATTATTAAAATGAGGGATTCTATAAGTGGCGATAACATAACTGTAGATGAAGGGGATCGCTTTAGAACAGAAGAGGCTTACGCTCCTTATCTAAATGAAACTAAAATAGATGGTAAGTTTGCCTATGAGACTAAGGGGACTTGGGATGTAAAGGGTAAATTTATGGCCGGGCCATTTGTAAATTATGCAATTCGGGATGAAGAAAACAACCGCTATCTGGTGCTCGAGGGTTTTGTATTTAAACCATCTGCCAGTAAAAGGGACAATATGTTTGAACTCGAATCTATATTGAAATCAGTCAAATTTCGAGAATAAATAAAAGTATTATAGCAAAAAACCCGTGATGGTAAAATCACGGGTTTTTTGTTATGTATTGATTTCAAATCTTTATTAAGACTTTTTTTCTTCAATTTTTTCTTCGCCTGGCTTTTCATCTTCTTTTGAGGCATCTTTAAATTCTTTGATACCACTACCTAAGCCACGCATCATTTCTGGAATCTTTTTACCACCAAAAAGCAGTAGGACGATAACCACGATAAGCCCAATTTGCCAAGGACCAATCATTCCTAAAAATATTGTTAATGCATTCATGTCTTGTAAATTTAGATTGTAAATATAAAAAGAAATACATACACACAACGTTTCTTAAGAAACTTTAGCATACGTCAAACCCCTTTTAAATTTTATATTTGCTTATTGGCAAGAAAATATGGCTGAAAAAAAAGAAAAAAAAAGGCTGAAAAAAAAGCTTCTTCATAAATACCGCCTCGTTATTCTAAACGAAGACACCTTTGAAGAGCGGGTTTCCTTTAAACTCACGCGCCTTAATGTCTTTATACTCGTAGGGCTTTCTGCAATTGTCTTAATTGCTCTTACAACTGTTCTTATTGCATATACCCCTTTGCGGGAATATATTCCAGGGTACTCTTCGGGGGCATTAAAACAACGTGCTACAGATTTAATGTTTAAAACAGATTCCCTAAAGAGGACTTTAGACGTCAATGAACAGTATTATGCCAGTATTAGAAAAGTTCTTACGGGAGATGTAGAAACCGTTGATTTTAATAGAGACTCTATTCTTGCACAAACTCAAAGGGATGTGGAGGATGTGAATTTAGAGCCGTCCCGTGAGGATTCATTATTGAGGGAGAAGGTTGCAAGAGAGGATAAGTATAACGTTTTTGAACCCGCTTCGGCAAGTATAGATTATTCTTTATTTCCGCCTGTAAAAGGTAATATTACAGAAGGCTATAATAGAGACAAAAGACATTATGCCGTAGATGTGGTTGTGCCAAAAGATCAACCCATAAAAGCCGCTGCAGATGGAACCGTAATTTTTGCAGAATGGACCACCGAAACCGGGTATGTTATTATTATTGAACACGGGAATGACTTAATTAGTGTCTATAAACACAATTCTTCTTTAAACAAACAACAGGGTGATCTTGTCAAGGCAGGAGAAGTAATTGCTACAGCTGGTTCTACGGGAGAATATACTACAGGCCCTCACTTACATTTTGAACTGTGGAGCGGCGGTTACCCAGTTGACCCTACAAATTATATAGATTTTGAATAAACTATGTCATTAAAATCATTTGCCGCAAAGCTTTTTGCAAAGTATATAGTTAAGAAAACCAATAAATGGGCTCTTAATCCAGAAGCAGCACAAAAACAAATATTTCAAAACCTTATAAGTACAGGAAAAGAAACTGCATTTGGAAAAGATTATGATTTTGCCCAAATAAGCAATCACGATGACTTTGCTAAAAATGTTCCCGTTAGAGACTACGAGCTGCTTAAATCTTATTTTGACAGAGCTGTAGGTGGAGAATCTGATGTATTGTGGCCGGGCAAACCAATATATTTTGCAAAAACTTCTGGGACAACTTCTGGAGCAAAATATATTCCTCTTACAAAGGAATCAATGCCATATCATCCTCAGGCTGCGCGTGATGCTATTTTACATTATATAGCAGAGACGGGTAAATCAGATTTTGTAGATGGAAAAATGATCTTTTTACAAGGAAGCCCAATTCTTCAAAAGAAAAACGGAATTCAAACCGGAAGGCTTTCTGGCATAGTTGCACATTACGTTCCGGGTTATTTGCAAAAAAACAGGATGCCCAGTTGGGAAACCAACTGTATTGAAGATTGGGAAACTAAAGTAGATGCAATTGTTCAGGAAACCGTAAATGAGGATATGACGATTATCAGCGGAATTCCTTCCTGGGTTCAGATGTATTTTGAAAAATTGATTGCAAAAACAGGAAATAAAGTAGGTTCGATTTTTCCCAACTTTAACCTTTTTATTTATGGAGGGGTTAATTATGAGCCTTACCGCAAGAAATTTGAAAATCTAATAGGGCGTGCGGTAGATAGTATTGAGCTGTATCCCGCAAGCGAGGGTTTCTTTGCTTATCAGGACAAACAAGATGCTAAAGGCATGTTGCTTTTGCTTAATTCTGGTATTTTCTATGAGTTTATAGAAGCAGATCACTTTTTTGATGAGAATCCAGAACGACTTACTATTGGTGAAGTGGAAATGGGGGTTAATTATGTAATGATTATATCTACAAATGCTGGACTTTGGGCATATAATGTAGGTGATACCGTGATGTTTACCAATACGGCGCCATATAGAGTTGTCGTTACGGGTAGAATAAAGCATTTTATTTCCGCGTTTGGAGAACATGTAATTGGTAAAGAAGTAGAAGAGGCAATGGCAGAGGCAGTAAAACACTTTGATCTTCAGATTAATGAATTTACAGTTGCGCCCCAAATTGAACCCGCAGAAGGGCTCCCCTATCATGAATGGTTTATAGAATTTGAAAAGGAAGCAGAAAATTTGTCCTCTTTTGCAAATGCCATTGATGAATCCTTACAAAAACAAAATTCTTATTATAAAGATCTGATCACTGGAAAAGTATTGACGACCTTAAAAATTAATAAAGTACCTAAAGGGGGTTTCAATGCATATATGAAAACACAGGGCAAATTGGGAGGACAGAATAAACTGCCCAGACTATCTAATGACAGAAAAATAGCAGATGCTTTATCTAAGCTAGATTTCTAAAATAGGTATATTTGAAACGTATGAGTAGAACCAATCAAGAAGGAAGAACCCGAGCACAAGAAAGTTCAAGCGCTATAGAACGCATGTATATTACCATGCGTCACTTATTTAACCGGGGTTTTTATAAGCCCATGGGTGTTTCGGGCGAAACGCTAAGAGAATCACTACTTATTTTAAGACCAGAAATCTACGGCGCAATTGCTGAAGAAAAAGTAGAGTTAAATGGTTTGCTTTATGTAATTGACAGATTACCAGAGGGAATTGAAGAGTGCAGATATATAAATCTTACCAGTGATGAAGGTTATAAAAATTCACACTTTAAACCTATAGTTCCATCAAAAAGACGTCGTAATTGTTACCGTATAGACGAGGAGCAAATGAATATTGAAATCACACGTGGACGCTCTGAAATCTATGATATTTTAACCCACCTCACATTTCTTTTTGTTGAATCCCACAAAATAATGCGTCGTGTAATTATAAATGAGGATGGCAGCACTACCCGGGATTGGAAAAAACTGGAAAAAGCTGTTTTAAGCGAGGAAGACCTCAATCAAACAGAGCGGGAAATTGCACTTACGCACACAGCAAATATATTAGGAAGAACATTTCAAGAGGTAACAACCATTTATGGGAAGTTTGCCACACCGGCAAATAACAAGCGTTTTCTTAAATTGATTTATTGGCTGGGCAAATTGGCCATTGAGGAAACATTAGAGAACGATAAACGCATTGTTACTTTTTCTCCTGTTTTACGGGAACGCCTAGGACATCATATACACGGCGAAGTGTGGGCAGACGATATAAAGTCCGTTTTAAAAGAGAAAAATCTTTTAAACCGTCCCATACACATTATAAGTGCAAATATGCATAGTGTGATGAATACGCTCTATGCTCCTGCCGCTCTAGAAAAAGAGATGGTCAAGAAAACCAATCTCGATATGTATGAGATTTTGAGTGATGCTTCTAGCGGAAAATTGCGAACACGGGTTGAGAAGACAGCCCTTAAAAACGGAATGATATTTCTGCAGGATAGGAGCGGAACCAATATAGACGTTCAGGTTTTTGACACTGCACAAATTGATCTGACAAAAAATAATTTTTGTGAGAAAAATCAATTGGAAAAAGGAAATGAGCCAGTGATTGTTGTAATGGATTATGCTTTTGGAGAGCAGGCTTATGAAACAATGGAGGAATTGCTAAAACCCTATGTGGTAGGAAATGAAACTTTTTACCTTGATGTAAAATCTATTTCCCTTATGGGAAAAGCGGGTATATTAGAAGGAGGAAAAGGTGATATTATGATTCCCAAGGCGCATCTTTTTGAAGGCACCGCAGATAATTATCCTTTTGACAACGAACTGAAAAAAGAAGATTTAGAAGGTAATGGAATTTCGGTTTATGAAGGAGCAATGATTACTGTGTTGGGGACTTCTCTTCAAAACAGGGATATTCTCAGATTCTTTTATGAAAGCACCTGGAATGTTATAGGTCTTGAAATGGAAGGTGCACATTATCAAAAAGCCATTCAGGCAGCGGCAAAATTAAGAGGAAACATTAGTGATTCTGTAAAAGTACGATATGCCTATTACGCTTCAGACAATCCATTAGAAACAGGAAGCACCTTGGCTTCTGGAGGTTTGGGAACCACAGGAGTAAAACCTACGTATCTTATTACAGAGAAGATTTTAGAACAAATATTTGATTCTTAATGGCTACAAACGAAAATCAGGATATAGATCTTAGTCATGTTTTTGAGAAACTAAAAAATGTCTTTAAAGGCGTTTTGGTTGTCATCTATCGTTTTGTGAGATTTTTAATGCGAAATGTAGCAATACTGGGGGTTTTATTAATTGCTGGGGTTTTGTTAGGCTTTCTTTGGCAACGTTTTCACAAACCTAATTATGAATCTGAAATAATTATACAATCTAATTTAGAAAGTGCAAAGTATTTATATGAAACAGTTGAACTTTTAGATGCTAAAATTAATCAGCGAGACACTGTTTTTCTACAGAATTTGGGTCTTTATAAAAAAAGTGACGGCTTATTAGTAAAGAAAATCGAGATTGAACCCGTAATTCAATTAAAAAATCTACTAGAAGAATATAGGCAATTTGACGACGGGCAAGTTATGACAATGCTAGAAAACATAGATGGCGGAAAAGGGTTTTTTGAGTCTGAATCTTTAACATGGGATTACAAATTTCATACCCTCAATATCATATTGTCGTCAGAAGCGTCAGAATTAACACTGCATAAAATATTACTGTTTTTAGAGGATAATGAGGAGCTGCAGAAATTACGGAACATAGAAATTAAAAATTTACATGAACGTAGAAAAGCAAATAATTATACAATTGCACAAATTGATACACTGCTGAAAAATATCAACAAGTCCCTTGTATCTTCAGGTGCTTCAGGAGGTCAGATGTTGATTAGTGCTGGGGATGGATTTGATTTACCGGAGACCCTTCAGAACAAAAGCGGCTTATTAACTACAAATGCGTTGATTGATCGTCAGTTATTAGGATTGCAAAGTCTCGTTTATGTCGTAAACAACCCAGAGCTTATTGAGCGACAAACGCTTTTAGGAACAACAATTATAAGCGTCCCTTTTATTCTCATATTTTTATTTATTCTTTATCATATTGGCAAAAGATTTTATTTGACTGTACAAGGGTATGCAAACAAAGATCAAATATAATAGTACTCATAATTTAAAAATAAAAGGGTGTTAATCAGGGGTTCTTATGAATTTAAAATTGCCTAATTTTTTAGTTGTAGGTTTTCCCAAATGCGGTTCAACATCTATTTATTATTACCTCAAAGAGCATCCTGAAATCTTTCTGCCCTCACAAAAGGAGCTTCATTATTTTACATACCCCATCATTTCCAAACAAAACAAAGGGAAAGGAGACAAGAACATTAAGCAGTTTCATATAAGTTCGCTCGAAGAATATCAAAAATGTTTTAAATCTGTCAAAAACGAAAAAGCAATAGGCGATGTATCTCCTTCTTATGCTAATTATCCAGAGGTCTATAATTCTATATCTGAAAGGCTGGGAAAAAATGTCAAAATAATAGCGCTTTTAAGGGATCCCATTAAAAGAGCCTATTCCAACTACCTACACCTAGTACGTGAAGAGCGAGAGCATTTACCTTTTTTTGAAGCCTTACAATCGGAAGAAGACCGCAAAAATAAGATGTATTCAGATTTTTGGTATTATACTTTTAATTCAATGTACTATGATAAAATAGCAAGATTAAAAGATAACTTTAGCGACCTTTTGATTGTTAACTTTGAGGATTTTGTTAATAATCCGGCAGAAGGAATAAAAAAAATATATAATTTTCTGGAAGTTAATCCAGATTTTATTCCGGAAAAAATAGATACACATTACAATCCCGGCGGTGTCTATAAAAAGAACGCGCTAACCCAATTTATCTTTAAACCAAGTCCGATTAAGGACATGCTGAAAAAACTTATTCCTATTACCTCTGGAATGAAGCAACTAAAAATTAAGGCAATAGATAAATACAGGGAGAGCACCCCTCCCATAGATAAAAATGCGGAAAATTTTCTTATAGAAAAATTTAAGGAAGATGTCCAAAAATTAGACGACAATTTTAATGTGAAAATTCATTACTGGAATAGGGCATTTAATAAATCGTAACATTATACTTGTATACAGAAAAAAACATATCTAAAGCGACGTCGGGAATCAGCCTGTGGCAAATGATGTCATTATGTGTTTTTGCCGGCATTTTTTTTATACCTTTTACTTCATATGAAGGAATATCATTCTTAGGGGAGTTTTCTAAAGAATCCAGTTCAATTTTCTTCTTAATTGCAGGAGGAATTTTAGTGCTTCAAACAATTTTAACCAAGAGTATTTATATACCCTATAGAAATATTTTATTTCAAATACTTCTCCTGCTATTTTCGTGGTTTTTAATTTCTAATATTCTGAACCTTTCAGATATAAAGGGCTATTATTTTAAAGGTATTTCTGGCCCCGAAAGGTTTATACGACAATACGCTGTAGTGGTGATTTCAGGAATTCTTTTTTTCTTAACCTACTTAAATGTGTTTCAAAGATATAGTAGTGAGGAATTATTTTTTAAAATAAGAAAAATCATATCCTACAGCATGGTTGTAGTGACTAGTTATGCTGTTCTTGAAATACTTATTATAAAATTTAAATTCAGTTTTTTGTATACTGTTCTTGAACTTTATAATTTTTTTCCATTTGTTGAGGTTGGTCTAGATTACAATTTATCCAGAATATCTTCTGTGACATTTGAAACTCCAGCATTAGCCACTTATTTATTTACTGTAGCTGGTTGGATGTTTAGTTATATGTTAACAGATAAGGGCATAAAGGCATTTATGCCAGGGGTTGTCACAATTGTAATAGCTGTATTTTCTGATTCAAGAGCAGGACTTTTTGTTATATTCTTACAGGCAGTAGTATTCGGGATTCTTCTTGTTAGACAACGCAAATATCATCGTATATTAATTAAAATTATTGGTCTAACTGCTACAGTATTCTTGCTTATAGGGGTTTTTAAAGGCAGGGATATAGCTAATTACATTGGTGAGCAGGTAAATTCATTTGAAGTAAAGGATGATCAGCATGGTATTTCAAATCGTTCTCGCTTTGGAATACAATACGCTAGTTTATTAGTTTTCCTTCAAAACCCAGTGGTAGGAGTGGGATATGGTCAACAGGCCTATGAAGCAAGAAATATGTATCCTGCCTGGGCCACAAAGGACAATTGGGAATTTCGTTTAAAGTATTTGAATTTTCAGGATTCCAGCTTTCCGCCGGGATATAACATTTATACACGCCTTCTTGCGGAAACCGGTATTGTGGGCATAGCTATTTTTCTTTTGTTACTTCTTTTGATTCTTGTATTCAGTTTTGATATAATAAAAAAGAATGACTCACGCTATCTTCTGGCTATTGTGATTTTTACATCCATGGTGGGTTTATATTTTAACTGGTTAAAGATGGACACAATAAGAGTATTTGGTTTTTGGATCAATTTTGCATTACTCTTAAGTATAGTGGGGAAAACAAATCAGGTATTCTTAAATAAGCAGAATGATTAAAAGCAAAATATTTACTGCTTTTAAAAATAGCTTAGTCAATTTAAGTATTAAGGTTCTATTTTTTAGAATTGGCGGCGTTATACTATTCTTTGGACTTTCAATTTTTCTAACTAATTTTTTTGATCCTGTTTTAGTTGGTAAATATGATTTTACTCGCTCAAGCTTACTTGTTTTGGGAGGTATTTGTCTTTTAGGAACAAATCAGGCAATTATATACTATTCGGGTATTTTAGATGCCAAAAATTCATTTGCAAGCTTAAAGGGTGTTTACATTAAAATGGTTATCATCATTTTAAGTCTTTCTGCATTGTTTTTTGTGATAATAAACTTTGTTGATCCTGCTCACATAAATAATTTTTTTAAGAAGGAAGATGCATATTCATTGATATTAAAAATTATTGTCTGTATAGGAGCATTTTCGATTTCTATGTTAAATATAGATACATTACGCGCCTGCAAGCAAACCTTATTTTCAGAGCTTTATAGAAATTTATTCCGGTATCTGCCTTTTTTTATTTTAGCCCTTACTCTGGTGTTTATTGATAAAACACAATGGTTGGTTGAAGTTTATCTTTTAGGATTTGTCATTCTAGCTATAGTTACTTCAGTGCAAGTTTTTTTTGCTTTGAAAAAAACCTTAAAATTCAGAAATGAAATTGCTTTTTCATATAGAAGTATATTGAGCAAATCATCTCCGATGGCACTAAGCGCAGTAGCTTATTTTTTAATGCAGAGTGTTGATATTATTTTATTGGGAAAGTTTGTTGATTTTGATACCGTCGCCTATTACGCGGTTGCGGTTAAAATTGCGACAGTAAGTTCTTTGGGATTGCAATCTGTAAATATTGCAATAGCTCCAAAAATCGCGGAAATTTATAACAGAACCGAAATGAAGCGATTAAAGGAGGTTATAAGAAATAGCGTTCGGCTAATTGTTTTATTGAGTCTTCCAGCATTACTCGTATTGGGCGTTTTTGCATCATTTTTTCTTAATTTGTTTGGAAGCGAATATGTGATAGCTAAAGAGGCATTATGGATTTTATTGATTGGACAACTATTCAATTCTTTATGCGGCCCAATTGGAATATATATGAATATGACAGGTAAACAGAATAAATTACATATAATCTTATTATTGGGATTGCTTCTAAATGTTGTATTAAACGTTTTGCTTATTCCAAAATACGGCATGCTGGGAGCAGCATTCGCTACAGCAATAAGTATGCTTATGTGGAATGCAATAGCTGTAATTTATACTTATAAAAAAGACAAAATTTTATCTTTCTTGTCTTAATGTACCATGATGAAAAAAAATCTTGCAGTTCTTATAGCCCATTTCAATAATATTAGAGGTCTTGAAGATTCTTTACAATCAATAAAAGAGCCATTTGATGTTGATATTATTATCGTTGATGATGGGAGTCAGATCAAACCAGATGTTGAGAAACTCCGTAGGATATATCAAAACGGTAAAATTTATGTTGAATTTTTAGATAAGAATGAGGGAGTTGGCGTTGCAGCTAATAGGGCTTTAGAAATTGCCCAACAAAAGGGTTATTACTTTTTGGGCCGGTTAGATTGTGGAGACCTTTGTTACAAGAATAAATTTAAAAAACAGTTAGATTATTTAAATCAAAATCAAGAAGTAAAACTATTAGGTACTTGGGCACGCGTAGTAGATGATTCTGGGCGAGTTTTACATATGTTGAAGCATCCTGTGAACTATATAGATATTAAAAAGAAAATGTACCTTAATAGTATGTTCTTAAATCCGTCAGTGGTATTTTATTCAGAAATATTACCTATTGTCGGAAATTATCCTTTAAAGTACCGTCGCGCCTCGCAGGACTATGCTTTCTTTTTTAAGGTAATCAAACATTTTAAGGCAGAAAACTACCCCGAGGTTTTAATGGATTATAAAGTAGAACAGCATTCCATCTCTACAAAAAATAGAAAGTTACAAGTGCAAAACAGAATAAAAATTGTTTTGGATAACTTTTATTTAGGCATTTATCCTATTTTGGGATTAATTAGAGGGACAATATTATATTTATTTCCTAGAGAGGCTACAACATACCTTAAAAAGCTTAAGCATAAGAAAACTGGGGACATTTAATCATATAATAATCTAAATCTAAAAAGGCATTTTATTGAAAAGTATAATTAACAAAATATATCCGTTTATATATTTAGTGTTTTGTTTTGCCTTGCCTCTTGACAGATATGCGCCCGCCCTGCCCAATATAATTTTAATTTTCTTATTGGGTTCTTTTCCATTCATAATCAAAAAAGAGGATTTTAAAATCTTAAAAAGGAAAGAGGTTTTATTGCTGGGGCTATTAATAACTTATGTAGTTATAAATAGTATGCTTTTTCAGGACTTCACACAGGACCTAAAATTCACACAGAAAATTGCCTCTACCTTGCTGCCGGTTATTTTATTTCTACCAATAAAATACACTAACAATTTAAAAATCAGCCTTATAATTTCCGTATTGTGCTGTATACTTTATTCTCTTTTTCAGATATGTATTTATTATATTAATTCGGGGTCATTTGAGTTCTCTTCTGGTGGGGTAATAAATGAAATTCTACCAGTAGAAAGATTATATCTTGGCTTTATTTGCGTTTTAAGTGTTGTTCTTTCTATTAGCTTATTGCGAAAGAATCAGGTTAAATATAGATGTCTCTATTTTAATATTCTACTCTGCTCCATATTTGTTTTTCTAATTGTCTCTCGAATAGCCGTTATACTATTATTGATTTTATTCTTTATCCAAATTTTTTATACTAGGTATAGAAGGAAATTTGCTATGTTTTTTTTCTTGTTTATAGCAGTGGCAACCATAGCTTTTACTACAAATAAAAATTTGAATCAACGTTTTTTTTATTCTCAGAGTACACAAAAGCAGAAAGGTTATATTGAACTTTTAAAACAATGGGAACCCAGGTTTTTAATATGGGATTGCTCTTATAATATAATTACTACAAATGATATTTGGATAACAGGGTTGGGCTTTAGTAAAACGAAGGATTATTTGGTTTCCTGTTATAAGGAAGTTGTGAAGCAAGACCGAAGACGCAAATATTTTGTAGAGAGCAGATTTAACACCCACAATCAATTTATTGACTTTTGGCTTAGTGCGGGAGTGTTAAGCACTATAATCTTTATGTGCTTTTTTGCTTTCTTGTTTTTAAAGAACAGGAAACTTTTTTTTCAGACGGCATTAATACTTTCCCTACTACTTTTTTCAAGCGTAGAGAATATCTTCCACAGACAATTGGGATGTTATTTGTTTGGAATTATTTTGGTTTTTTTGGTAAATGAAGATGATAAAAAAAGCAGCACACTTCAAGGTTAAATTAGTTTGCCGTTTCTAAATTCTTCTTTTTTAAGTAATCACTCCAATAAAGATCTATTAATTGCTTAAAGTTTTTTTCGCTGTTAAAAAGGCTATAACATCTTGTATGACCATTTTTCCCAAATTCCTTTCTTTTGGCCTCAACCTTTAAAATCTCCAGATAATTATCAAATTCTTCTTTAGAATCAAATAAAAATCCTGTTTTCTTATGATCCACCACATCTTTATTGCCTATTACATTAGTAGCTATAATTGGTTTTTCAAGAACCATGGCCTCAAGTAATGCCATAGGCAATCCTTCAAGAACTGAAGTCTGCAAATAAATATCTACTTCATTAAGTTTGTAAATACCCACTTCACGAACCTTAAACCAACCGGTAACTTCAATATTTGGAGCTGTTAATAAATGTCTTAATTCTCCATCACCTATCCATAAAAACTTGATATCGGGATGGCGCAATGCCAGCTCATTAAATAGAAAAGGGTTTTTGTTGTGCGTTATTCTCCCCAGCGTTCCCACGGTTAAAATGTCATTCTTGACTTTTTCTTTATGATCTTCAACATATTTTATGTCAATGCCATTGCGTATGAGTCCTGCTGATCCAATTTTGCGAGCATAATCATATTCCGTATCACCACAGGCAATAGTTTTTCCTCCAAAAAGCTTTTGCACCAGTTTTTCAATCACGAAATAAAATTTACGCTTAGGCATTGAAATATCGTGCCTTAAAAAGGCATAAGCATGAGGCGTATAATAAAGAAGAGCATTAGATTTTGAAAAAAAATGAGCTAGTCTACCCAATATACTGGCTTTTGAGGAATGTAAATGAATTATATCAGGTTCGAGATCTTTAATTAAGGATTTTAATTGCTTGTAGGTTAAATAGTCTTGTTTTAAAGAAATGTTACGCACCATTGCAATTTTAATGAGCCTCATGTCCTTATGAAAATCTTCTGCAACATGACCGGGATCTATTTGAGTACGCTTATCACTATAAATTATAGTTGTTTCCACATTGGGCAAGTCTCCTGATACGTGTGTTAAATCGGTAAAATAAGTGTAGACACCTCCGCCCAAAGCTTCAACAATGTGAACAATTTTAAGTTTTTTCATAGGCTCCAAGCCGTAACCAAAAGATTTGAATTTTCCTGACTGATTTTGTGTAGAACTATATAGAGCTGCAGATGGTGGTAAATTAGAATCAGTCAATTGAATACGTTTAAATATTTTTTCTTGAAATTATGATAGCCTTAAAACCTAAGTTTTTCAATTAAAAATAGGAAGAAAGAATACAACTAATAGTCTCAGACAAATTTTAGATTAGCCTAAACAAAAGACTAAATGTGATAGTTTTAGTTAAGACCTTTAAAATTAATTAATTATGCACCTACAATATTAAACAATGAAGCTTATATATTAATTCAAAAATAATCTATTTGTTTTCCAAAAAATTATTTTTCCTATTTATGTTTACTAGATTAATTTAATAGAATGAATAAAAAAAGCAAAGAAAAAAAAAGAATCTTGGTTTTTTTAAAGCATTTTTATAAAAATTTTTGAAATCTACCTAAAATCCATCTTAATAAGTTTATTTTAATTTAAATGTTTTCAAGCTTAGGAAGATATTCAGTTTTCATTCGGCCACTTTTGTATATAACAGATTTGGCAATTGTATTATTGCTGGCTGTCTTTTTTCTCCAGTTGCAAAATGATATTCTGGTATTTTTCCTATTTATAATTATAAGTTGGGTGGTCACTACGATGTCCATTGGTTTTTATGAGGTTTATAGGTTTACTCCATTGATCAAAATAGTTTACCTGCTGATAAAGCAACTTATAATATTTACAGTTTTAATTTTTTCTTTTTTTGGTTTTTTTAATGATGAACGTCCAGAACTAGAACAAGTTTTGATTTATGTGAGTTTGTCATTTTTAGGCATCACGTTGTTCAAAATAGGAATATTTAATCTTCTTAAAAAATATAGGACTCTGCTGGGCAAGAACGTTAAGCGGGTAATAATTTTAGGCCAGAATTCAAAAACCTTGCGCCTAAAAAGGTTTTTTGATAAAAACCCTGCTTATGGCTACAAGACAATAGAGATATTTAATTTTAGAAATGACGAGACATCGATTGATGAGATTGTTGATTACGTGAAAAATAATAATATTGATGAAATTTACTGCTCAATCTCAGAACTGGACAATAAGAAAACGGCTAGGATAATAGATTTTGCTGAAAACAATCTTAAAATCATCAAGTTTTTACCAGATAATAAAGAAATATTCACCAAAAAACTTCAATATCAATATTACGGCATAACGCCAATTTTATCATTAAGAACCATACCCTTAGAAAGTGCTTTAAATCAATTACTAAAAAGATTTTTAGATATTTTTGTGTCTCTTTTTGTAGTTGTTGCTCTTTTATCTTGGCTAATACCGCTTCTTGCTATAATTATAAAATTAGACTCAAAAGGGCCGGTTTTTTTTCGCCAAAGACGTAATGGATTGGATTATGAAGAGTTTTACTGCTATAAATTTCGGTCTATGTATCCGAATAAAGATGCCGATATCCACCAAATCAAGAAGTGCGATGAGCGCGTAACAAAAATCGGGAAATTTTTGCGCAAGACAAGTATTGATGAACTTCCACAATTTTTTAATGTATTAATTGGAGATATGTCTGTTGTTGGTCCACGGCCCCACATGGTAAGCCATACTCATATATATGCTTCCAGCATCGATAAATTTATGGTGCGACATCTTATAAAGCCTGGTATCACAGGATTGGCTCAAGTAAGCGGTTATAGGGGTGAGGTTGAAAATGATAATGACATAGTCAATCGGGTTAGATTTGATATTTTTTATCTCGAAAACTGGTCGATACTTATGGATCTTAGAATAATGGCAAAGACTATTGTTAATACCCTTAAAGGAGATGCTAAAGCCTATTGAGTATGCAAACTAAAACCTCAAAGGTTTCAATAATAACCCCATTATACAATTCAGAGAGGTTCATTACTCAAACAATTACATCTGTAAAGTCCCAGACCTATACTAATTGGGAAATGCTTATTGTAGACGACTGTTCAACAGATAACGGGTATCAAATAGCTGCAGATTTCGCAAAGGACGATGAGAGAATTAGATTATTCAGGCTTACAGAAAACAGTGGTGCAGGTATTGCCCGAAACATGGGAATAGAAAATGCAGATGGCGAATTTATAGCTTTTTTAGATTCGGATGATATTTGGCATCCGGATAAGTTAAATAAGCAAATTGATTATATGAAGAAAACTGGAGCAGATGTATGTTTTAGTAGTTATGGCTTGTTGGATGAGAAAGGGAATGCATTAAATAAGAAAGTCCAGGCTTTGTCCAAGGTGGATTTCAACAAATTGCTTAAGTCCAATTATATAGGGAATTTAACCGCCGTATATCGCGTTTCAGAAATAGGAAAAGTTTATTCTCCTCAAATAAGAAAAAGACAGGATTGGGCATTATGGCTCAAAATTTTAAAAAAGGGGCATGTGGCCTATGGAATGATGGAGGTTTTAGCAGATTATAGGTTAAGGACAGACTCTTTATCAAGCAATAAAATCCAGATGTTAAAACACAATTACCGGGTGTATGTAGATTTTTTGGGATATTCTTCTTCCAAAAGCGCTCTTCTAATGCTGCATTTTCTTTGGGAGCATTTTTTCATCAAGCCAAAACAAATCAAACCCTTAGATTAATGATTGAAACTGTTTAAGTTTTCCGCGTTTGCTTCTATCCAAATGGGATAATCGTCTAAAGTCCACATTCAAATTTGGTTCTAGATATTTGGCAATAGCATTATTTATTTTGACAATTTCTTTTTCAGATAAATTTCTTTCTGCAACATATTCTATTAAAAAACTATCTATTTTCAATTGCGTTGCAACAAATTCCTTCACAAACGCACTATTATCTATTACTTTCTTTGTGACGTAATAGAAAGTTAGGCCCGGAACAATTTTGCCACTCGGCAATTTTGCAATGTCATTCACCCGTCCTCCAAGTTTTAAAAGCACAGGTTTTTTTAATGTGCTTTTAGTAGATAAGGTGCCTAAATCACCAATGTCATAGCGTATAAAAGGATGTGCCGTATTATACAGTGAAGTAATAATTATACGTCCCATTTCTCCATTTTGCAGAACCACATCGTTATTGTCTACAACTTCCACATATAACAATTCGTGGTCAATAGCCAAGTCTTTATTGGGGCCTTCAAAGGCTATTAGACCTGTTTCTGAAGCGCCATATTCATTTGCCACAGGTATACCTAATTGTTCCTCAAGAAGTGTGCGGTCTTCATCAAAAAGCATTTCACTTGTGACAATACACAGTTTAAGAGTTGGACAAATTACATTAAGTCGAATTTTTCTTTCTTTTAAGTATTTAGCAAAAAGAACAATACTGCTCGTATAGCCGTTTACATAAATAAAAGGCATTTGTTTGAAGTGCTCAACAAAGCTCTCTAAATTTTTTTGACTTAAATCAAAAATAGAAAACCGATATCGTGAACTTAATTTGTCTTTTAAACGCTCCCTATAATGTGGCAATCCTTTTAATGGAATACCATAAAATCGAGCCTGTAAATCTTTCGACAAATCAATGTTATACCAAGAATATCTGTCATAAAATGAGGCCCAGGACAAGGCATGACTTTTTTTGTCCTTAGCGAAAATAAAAGGATGGCCAGAAGACCCCGATGTTTTATGTATATGGCTGTTTTTTGCAGTGTAGCCATGGGACAATCTATTTTGAAGTGGCTGTTGCAGATCACTTTTTGTCATGATGGGAAGATTTTCCCAAGATAAATCAGGGTTCTCACCAATCAGGTTTTTGTAAAAAGTATTGTTCTCAATGTGATAGGAAAGAATTTCCTGCTTTTTCTTAATTAAATAAGAACCATATTCATTTTCAGGAATAGCTTTTATACGAGCCAATTCTTGCCTTGCAGAAGCAATATCAAAACCAGACAAACGTAAGCTGAGGTCAAATAAATTCAAGGACTAAAAATTAGTAGGTCAATTTACAAACATTTATTTTTGATGCTCTAATCTAATGACCTTAAAAATGAATATTCTCATCCTTGGTTCCGGTGGCCGCGAACATACATTTGCCTACAAAATTGCAAAAAGCAGCCACTGCGACAAACTTTTTGTCGCACCGGGAAATGCCGGAACTGCTGATATCGCAACAAATATAGATCTTTCTGTTACAGATTTTGAAACGATCAAGGAGTTGGTTGCAAAGGAGAACATAGAAATGGTTGTGGTAGGTCCAGAAGATCCTTTGGTAAAGGGTATTTATGACTTTTTTAAACAAGATGGAACTTTAAAAAACATAACTGTAATAGGTCCTTCTAAACGAGGTGCTTTACTTGAAGGAAGTAAAGAGAGGGCTAAGGAGTTTATGGCGATGTACAATATCCCAACAGCTGCTTATGAAAGTTTTAAAGTAGAAAGTTTAGAAGCAGGCAAGAAATTTCTTGAAACACTGGAAGCTCCTTATGTTTTAAAGGCAGATGGTCTGGCTGCGGGAAAAGGTGTTCTGATTCTAAATGAGCTAAGTGAAGCCAAAGAAGAATTAGAAAATATGCTTTCCAATAAAAAATTTGGAGATGCAAGCGCAACTGTTGTTATAGAAGAATTTTTGGACGGTATAGAATTGAGCGTTTTTGTGCTTACTGACGGAAAAAACCATATTACCCTTCCCACGGCTAAAGATTATAAGCGCATAGGAGAAGGGGATACAGGACTTAATACTGGTGGAATGGGAGCGGTTTCTCCGGTTCCTTTTGCAGATGAAAAATTCATGCAAAAAATAGAAGAACGTATAATTGTACCAACAGTAGAAGGTCTTAAAAAAGAAGAAATTGATTATAAAGGTTTTATTTTCATAGGTCTAATAAAAGTTGGAGACGAACCTTTTGTGATTGAATATAACGTGCGAATGGGGGATCCTGAGACCGAAGTGGTTTTGCCAAGGATAAAAAATGATTTGGTAGAACTTTTTCAAAAAGTTGGCGAAGGAAAACTAAATGAGGTTGCTTTAGACTTAGATACAAGATCCGCAGCTACAGTGATGTTGGTTTCTGGGGGGTATCCTGAATCCTATGATAAGGGGGTAGAATTAAAAGGCTATGAGTCTGTTAAAGATTCTCTTGTTTTTCATGCAGGCACAACACACAAGGATGGTAAAACAGTTACCTCTGGAGGCAGGGTCATGGCAATTACTTCTTTAAATGATGACTTTAAAAAGGCACTTGAGACCTCATATCAAAATATTGATAAAATCTCTTTTAATAAAATGAATTTCAGAAAAGATATTGGCTTCGATTTATAAGCATAAGCGACATATTTAAAATAAAAATCCCGCTATTTGCGGGATTTTTTATATAAGATTATTGTTTTCTTAAAGTAGAACAGAATCGTCGTTCTTAGCTTCTTTATTATATCTGTCCAGTTCTTTCATCCAGTAGAAAAAAGCACAAAAACCGATAATAAGAAACACCCAATTTAAAGTACTTGCCGCAAACCAGCTTTCAAGTTCAAGGGAACGAAGAAAATCCAATGGAGCAAATGCTACATTTACAAAAAAATCTTCTATTCCATAAAATAAATCTTTCAACTCCATAATGATGTATTTTTACAATCAAATATTTAAAAAATGTCCCTCGGGACATTAACGCACTGCAAAAATAGAAAAAACAAAGATGCTAACAAGCTTTTTTGGTACTTCAAAGCCTATTAATTTTATTGTAATAACAATAGCTGTAATTGCCTTTTACATGCTTGCTTGGCCTTTTACAACATCAGTATATGTAATCTTAGAAGAATTTGGAATTCTAATAGTTTATATTTTTACTCTAGGAGTACTTAATTTTGTGGTAAAGCGCAATACGCTTACAAAAAAGAATACCTATATATTATTTTTCTATGCGTGTTTTACTTTGGCCATGCCTATCTGCTTTAAGCAGCCTACAGTCATATTTTCCGGCCTCTTTGTTCTTCTGGCTTTAAGACGTATTATAAGCTTACGTTCTCAGCTTGAAGTGAAAAAGAAGATTTTTGACGCCGCATTCTGGATTGCCATTGCTTCGCTATTTTATTTTTGGAGTCTATTATTTCTTATAGTTCTTTATATCGGCATACTTTTTTATGGTCGCAGTAGCTATAAAAACTGGTTAATTCCCATAGTGGGAATTTTTGTAGTGGCAGTTTTTGCATTAGTCTATGCCATGTATACTGGGGGTGTGATAGATTTTCTATTAAATTATATAGAGCTGCCGGTATTTGATTTTAGGCCGTATAGTAATATAAAAATCCTGCTTCCTATTTCCTTTTTTCTGGCGCTTTATATTTGGTGTGTTATTAAGTATATGAGTTTAGTGCGGGCTGTATCTCAAAATCTAAAACCTTCTTATTCCATTATTTTGGCAAGTTCTATAGTAGCCTTAATCATGGCTGTTCTTTTAGCGCCAGTACGTGATGGCAGTGAAGTTTATTTTCTTTTTGGACCGTTGGCGATTATTACTTCTCGTTATATAGAAAAAAGTTCAGGAAGATGGTTTAATGAGATGCTTCTGTGGATATCCTTGGCACTACCGGTTATAATCCATCTTTTGCCTTGATAGATTTAAATCATATAGAAGAAGAATTAAAGAAACGCTGGCCTTATCCTGATACATGGTTTAGAAAGCAAAATAATGAGTGGGATAAAAGATCAAATTTTATTTATCAAAGCCAAGAATTCGCTGTAGTGGTTTCTAAGATTTCGGAAGCTGTTGCAAAAAACGGTTATGATAAAAAGCAGTTTTTTTACTATTCTATAAACAGATGGTATAACTTCTGGAGTGCAATAGCTGTTGAAGAAATTTTTAAAAATCAACAGGAAGTATTAAAAGCTGTTAATTCGAAAAATAGATTAGTCGATTTTACCATCCAAAAAATAAAATTTGACCATAAGACGAGTAAGTTTCCGAATGGGTTTGGCAAAAAAATTGAATATGCCCAGGCAAACCCAAAAGAGCTGATTCTTTGGCTTTATAAAAATCAAAGTCAGCAAAATAGAATGCATTTTGAAAATCGATTGTTTTTAGTTGTTTATGATCAAAAAGGCTCGCATTATAAATTGAAAGCAGAAATAACTTGGCTAAAGAAACTTATTGAAAATTATGTAAGTACTTTTGACCCTTCAAAATTAAAAGAGGTACAAGTTCAACCAGAAAAAACCGCCCTTTCTGATATAATCTGGGCAATACGATGAATTACATAGGGTCTAAACAAAAGTTGTCTTCGTGGTTATTAAAAAATGTAAAAGGAGCTTGCGGTTCCGATTTGTCTAATAAAGTTTTCTGCGACCTTTTTGCCGGCACAGGTATCGTGGGAAGGACCTTTAAAAAAGAAGTAAGGCAGGTAATAGCAAACGATCTGGAATATTACAGCTATGTTTTAAACCGAAACTACATTGGGAACCACACGCAATTGGAATCTAGAGATTTATTAATCCAATTGAATGAACTTCCGCTTAAAAAAGGATTTGTTTATGAGGAATATGGAGAAGGAGGAAAAGCAGAAAGGCTTTATTTTTCTGCTGAAAATGCTCAAAAAATAGATGCCGCAAGAACGCAGATCGCACAATGGAAAGTTGATGGGAAAATTAATGAGGACAAATACTTTTATTTGCAGGCCAGCCTTTTGGAGAGCGCAGATAAAATAGCCAATACCGCCTCTGTCTACGGTGCGTATTTAAAAAAATTAAAAACTTCTGCACTCAAAACCTTTGTTGTTGAAGGTGCTCAATTTGAAAAAACGGACGGGCCGCATCTGGTTTTTAATGAGGATAGTAATAAGTTGATTCATAAAATAAATGGCGATATACTTTACCTAGACCCTCCTTATAACGCCAGACAATATGGGGCAAATTATCATTTGCTCAACACTATTGCAAAAATGGATATCTTTGTGCCCAAAGGCAAAACGGGTCTACCAGCGTATAAAAAAAGTGCGTTCTGTAGAAAGTCTGAGGTACTTAAGGCCTTTGAGGAGATTATAGAGTATGGCCAATTTAAATACATCTTTTTAAGTTATAACAATGAAGGTTTAATGACTAAAACAGATGTAAGAACAATAATGGAGCGATATGGTAAATATGATTTAATGACAAGGGATTATCAGCGATTTAAGGCAGATAAAACCGAAAACCGAAATCATAAAGCCTCTAATACAACAGAATATTTACACATTTTAGAAAAATAAAAATATGATTACCCATAAAGCAAACAGGATTTTTCAGAAGGTTATTGATGATTACCATGTTAAGGATAGTGTAGATCAACCTTTTAAAAACCCTTATGATAAAGATGTAGATTTTATAGAGCATTTGCTTTACCGCAAAAGTTGGATCGACACAGTGCAGTGGCATTATGAGGATATAATTAGAGATCCGCAAATTAATCCTGAAGAAGCACTTACTTTAAAACGAAAAATAGATGCTTCCAACCAGGATCGTACAGATATGGTTGAATATATCGACAGTTATTTTCTTGATAATTATAAAGATGTAAAACCTAACGAAAAGGCGAGCATAAATACAGAGAGCCCCGCATGGGCAATTGATAGATTGTCAATTTTAGCGCTAAAAATCTATCATATGCAGGAAGAGGCAAATCGAGAGGACGCATCTGCCGCCCACAAAGAGGCTTGCCAGAACAAGCTGGACATTTTGCTCGAGCAGCGCGTTGATCTTTCATCTGCGATAGATTCTTTAATAAGGGACATTGAGCGCGGAGATAAATACATGAAAGTCTATAAGCAGATGAAGATGTATAACGATGACGAATTA
>CAXBEL010000039.1:0-25088 GCA_963974735.1 uncultured Flavobacteriaceae bacterium
CAAACTTTCAGGAACTTTCACCGGACCTACATCTGCATAAGGAACACGCACATATTCAGCCTGCCCTCCGTCAAAACCTCCTAACATATGAGAATAACCAAATATACCAGATATCGAATGTCCTAAGTTTGCTCTCGCCAAATCAGGATTAGGGTTTGAATTATCACAAAGAGAAAATAACGTGTCGTGACAATATTCACAATGCCCGCAGGCAATTGTAAAAGGAACAACGACGCGATCTCCTTTTTTAAATTTTTGAACACTGCTTCCTACTTCTACGACTTCTCCCATGAATTCGTGCCCTAGGATATCTCCTTTTTTCATAGTAGGAACTAATCCGTCGAGAATGTGCAAATCAGAACCGCAAATAGCTGTTGATGTGATTTTAATTATAATGTCATTCGCTTCTTTTATTTCAGGATCAGGAACGTTGTCTATACGCACATCGTTTCTGCCATGCCATACTAATGCTTTCATAATAAATTGTTTTAGATTAAAAATAGAGAACTTCATCTGCTTAAAACTATCCTCGCTAATCAGAAAAGAAGATCTCTTCGTACGTTATGTACTTTAAAATAGCCTGTGAAAAATAAAGCCTGCTCCTGATTCTATAGAATTGAGCAGGCTTTAGTTTAATCAGATTGTTTAGCCTTTGAGCTTATCTATTGTTGATTTTAATAAAGACTTATCGGTTGACATTTGCTCCTTTTGAGCAAACGCTGCCGGATCTGCCTTTCCTAAATCAGGTTTGCGCCCAAGTGGTTTAGCTTTCTCAAAAGTAAATGTGCCTTTTCCGTCTATAGATTTACCTTCAGACCATCTTCCTTTTGCTTGAGATTCCCCATCGATATGGGTAGATAAAAAGTTATAGTTATTCTGCTGGTTTTCAAATTCCTGCGGAAAACTATTAGGTATAGGATGATTTCCTTCTAAGCCACCTATCTCTTCCAGCACTGCTAACCATTGGTTTTGATGCATGGTATCTCGTGCTATAAGGAAAGCTAACATATCTTTCATCCCTTTATCATCTGTAGCTTGCCACAATCGAGTCGCCAGCGTTCTCCCTGCAGACTCTGCAGTGACATTTGCATACATATCGGCCGCAAGATTTCCGGTTCCTATAACCCAAGATCCATTAAACGGAACTCCTGAGCTGTCTACTGCCATCGCAGATAAACCGCTTGAGAGAATATGCCTAGGATTAGCACCTCCCATAATCTGCTCCATAAAAGGATCTTTTGCAACATCATCTTTTAAATCATTTGAGGCACCCTCAAGATTTAAAGCTACTGCAGTGGCAAGCAATTCTATATGTGCCATTTCTTCGGTTCCGGTTTCCAGCAACATATCGCGGTATTTAGCTGGACCTCTCGCTCCAAATGCCTGAAATAAATACTGTAGACAAACTTTCATTTCTCCCTCAATACCTCCAATTGCCTGCTGAAGCATTTTTGCAAATTGCGGATTGGGTTTATCTACTTTCACATCATACTGTAATTTTCCATCGTGGTAAAACATAATCGTAATTTTTAATGTTAGTTTAATTTTTAATGACGTATTTCTTAATACGCTTACTTAAAGACTGCTTTAGGAGTTAAACTCTTAAAGCAGAATTACTTTTAAACCATTTGAATAAAATGAGATAAGAATAAATTTTCTAAAAACATGTTTAAAGAAATTTTGCTTACCTCAAATTCAAAAAGGTGTTCACTTCTTATTTTGCTTTTTGATTAATATTGTCTTCTGCAATATCATTCAGCAATTCATCAGCTTTATACTCTTGCTTCAAGGTCTTGGCTAGCTTTTCGGCAATGTCCTCATAACCCAGTTGATTGCAGTAGTTAATAAGCGTTCCATAACCTGAAATCTCATAATGTTCTACACGCTGAGCCTCTGCAATTAAACCTGCGTCTTTAACATCATCTGGAGCTTCTTCTTTTATAAAATCTTCAGCTTCTTGAATAAGACCTTTCATAGCCTTGCACTCTTCTCCGTTTGGATCAATGTCTAGCTTATCGCAGATTTCTTCAATGCGCTGTTTATGTTTTAAAGTCTCCTCGTAATGATCTTCAAAAGCTTTTTTAAGCTTTTCATTAGTAGCTGCTTCTTTCATTTTAGGTAAAGCATCAACTAGCTGACTTTCGGCGCTGTATAGATCCTGAAGTTGGTGATTAAATAAATCTTTTAAATTTTTCATAGTTGTTAATTTTAATTTTGGTTAATAGGATTGTTGGATGTCAATTGATTTCTTTTAATCCAGTTTAGCGTATAAAAATCGGCTACACGCATCTGCACAATTTTTACAAGCTTCTGCACAATGTTGACAGTGATTTGCTTCGTGCTGCCTGCACTCTTTTTCACAATTCTGACAAATTTTTATGCAAAATTCTACTAGCGTAGAAATCTGATCTCTAGGCATATCTATGCATAATATTTTGGCAAGAGTGCTACATGTTTCAGCACAAACGCGATCATATCGTATGCAGTTGACCATATTTTCGATGTTCGTTTCATCTAAACAAGCATCTGCACAATAGTTACAGTAGCTAGCACATTCATTTAGAATACTTACTAATTCTTCGTTTCTCATAGTGTTTGATTTTAATTAGAATTTATTTATAGTATCTCTCAAAATTCCTATGCTCTGTATTCCATAGTTTTTCTTTAGGAAGATTTTTAAAATAGGCATAGGTCTTTTGTAATCCTTCTTCTCTTGATATCTGGGGTTCCCAATCCAAAATTTCTTTTGCTTTTGAGATATCTGGTTTTCTTTTTACTGGATCACCTTCTGGAAGCTTGTGTGTTATAATTTCTAGTGGTTTACCAATCACATCAGAAATTTCATTTGCCAGCTGATTGATCGTTATTTCTTCTGGATTTCCAATGTTAACTGGCAAATGATAGTCACTCATTAATAGCCTGTAAATACCTTCGACCTGATCCTCGATATAACAAAAGGAGCGTGTTTGTAATCCATCACCAAATAGTGTTAATGGTTCGTCTCTCAAAGCCTGACCAATAAATGCCGGAATTACGCGACCATCATTCAATCGCATCCTCGGGCCAAACGTATTAAAGATGCGTACAATACGTGTTTCTATACCATGGAACCTGTGATAAGCCATCGTTATAGCTTCCATATATCGTTTAGCTTCGTCATAGACTCCGCGAGGTCCTATGCTGCTCACATTACCGTGATAACTTTCATGCTGCGGATGTTCTAACGGATCTCCATAAATCTCTGAAGTCGAAGCGATGAGTATACGAGCCTTCTTAGCTTTGGCAAGACCCAGTAAATTATGAGTCCCCATTGCACCCACCTTTAAAGTTTGTATGGGAATTTTTAAATAATCGATAGGGCTGGCAGGCGATGCAAAATGAAGTATATAATCTATATCTTCATCCATCGATATATACTGTGTCACATCGTGATTATAGAATGTAAAACGAGGATGCTCTAGCAGATGTAAAATATTTTGCAAGTCACCTGTAATGAGATTATCCATCCCGATAACACGGAAATTCTCATCTATAAATCGATCACATAAATGGGATCCTAAAAAGCCGGCTGCTCCGGTAATAAGTACAGTTTTCATAACACGAAAGTTTAGGCATTGTCAACAAATTTGCAAAAGCGACTTTCTTCTCCGTCTTTGGTTTTTTCCTGATAGAGGAACTGTAAATTATTCTCATCAAAAATGGTAATGAATTTATTCCATTCTATATTTTCCAGACTTTCTTCTGCTCCTCCAGGAAAATTGATTCGCAGAAGACCATTGGCTTTGCCGGTGCTCTTATCTCCTGTGCCAGCTACAAGAGCCGGTTTTCCATTTCTGGCAGTTACCCAGTTCTTGATGGTGTTGTGGTCTGTAGTAGTTATTGATTCGTGATCAGACATAGCTCTTTTTTTAGTGGTTATTTTTTCGTTTTAAGTAATACTTCTTCACTCCAAGGTTTACCGGTTGCCGATAAAAACTCAGAATAATTCCAGGTTTCAATACTAGATTGTAACGTCTTATCCTTGATAGCGATATAAGTTTCATCTTCGGGCGTGGCAGTTACTCTAAATCCGCAGCTGCTTAGCATAGATAATATGCCCTGATGATTAGGCACCCACCAGTTTGTAGGATCTCCTGCCAGCTTATGCTCAATAAATGACATTGAAGGCCAACTTTTAGATTGTAAAATTTCACGATCATGAAAAGCAACATCTTCCGGGATATCTTGCTCTTCGCTGTTAGGGAGGGATAATGTTTGAAAAACCATCATTCCATTCGCTTTTTGAGATAAAATATCTAGCGCAAGCAAGGGATATCTCAAGTGATAGAACACGCCCATAAACCAGATCAAATCATATTTTTCTGGTTGTTGTGCAAGATCATACACCTGCATTTGCTTGAATTTAATTTTATTCTCCAGACCAAATTGTTTTGCCGTCCAGCGACCTTGTTTTAAATAGTGTTCATCCAGATCAATAGCCAGTACATCAGCTCCACGTTTTGCGAGTTCGATCGCATAGAAACCGGCGTTACAACCTATATCCAGTACATTCCATCCTGTTAAATCCTGCGGAATTTCCGCTTGAATTTTCTCCCATTTAAAGCCTGGAAAATCTCCCAGGAAATGATTAGGAGCAGTTACGGTTCCATCAGGTAAATGAATGTTGTGAAACCAAGGTTCAAGTTGTTCTATTTGCTTTTGGATTTCCATTTATTCAAACTTTTAATAATTGGTGTACTTCATTAACTGCTGCTTCAAGCTCCTTAGCCCGTACTGCAGCTGTATGGTATTTTAAAACTTTAGCGCGCGCATTTTTTCCTATTTGCCGGCGTTCTTCTTCATCTATCTTTTTAAAATAATTCAAAACCTGTTCTGTATTTTCAGCGATTAGTAGTTCGGTTCCCGGATTGTAAAAGGTTTCTATACCCTCCCAGTAATCTGAAATAACGGGTACGCCACAAGCTGCTGCTTCAAAAAGACGTACGCTTGGCGAATAGCCAGCCTTAATCATATCTGCACGCGTGACATTAAGGGTGTATTTTTGAGTATTATAGAAATGGCGATGATCTGCTGGCGGTAAGTGAGCGATGCGTTTTACATTAGAAGACCACGGGTAATCTGCAGGGTACTGAGGTCCTGCAACAATAAATACTTCGTGTGAATATTTTGAGGCTGCCTTATTAAGCAAGCGCTCTACAGTAGGTTGCCTGTCATCACTATAGGTTCCTAAATACCCCATTTGCCAGCAATTTTTAGTTTCCTCTGGATAATACAATTGAGGATCTACTGAACAATACAATGCTCTGGCTCTAGGTGAGCCATAATTATTTTCCAGGTGCTTTAGAATAGGACCTCCGGAAAAGGACAAATACAAATCATATTTACTAATAAGATCTGGATGTAGATATTCAAAATCTCCTTTCTCTAATTTTGCTAATGTTACTGGAGTGTCGATATCATAAAAAGCTGTAATTCCCTGAGCAGTATTAATTACCCACTCACCTACCTCAACTCCAGATTGTACATACGAACCCACAATGACTACATCTGCCTCGGCCACTGCCTTAGAGTAATTGGTTTTTAACTCGTTAACTGAGGCATATAGCTGTAGTTCACAAAAAGGAGGCTCCGGCATATCCCGATGCTTGGCATAATAGGGAACATCGTGTTCCAGAAAAAGTATTTGGTGACCTAAAGCTGCTAGCTCTCTTAGCAATGCCCTGTATGTAGTAGCGTGACCATTTCCCCAGGAGGACGTAACGGATAAGCCTATAATTACAAATTTCATCTCCTTATATATTAAGTGTTAAACGCCCTGCTGCTCTTTATTTTGCAACTTTTGATTGATAACTGACTCGAGTAATTGAGCCCTATGTTCATACGTATGCTTTGCCAAAACTTTCTTATAAGCAGCCTCACCAATTGCTCTGGCTCGCTCTGCGGAAAGACTTCCCAGAATTTCCTCGACTTCCTTTCCACTTTTTGCAACAAGAATTTCTTCTCCGGGTTCAAAAAAACTATCGATACCTTCCCAGTAATCTGTGATAATACAAGCAGCGGCTCCCGCTGCTTCAAAAACACGAGTCGCAGGAGAAAACCCATACTTTGCCATACTGTCCCTGCTGATATTAAGAACTGCCCGAGGCGTACAATTAAAGGCATTATGATCTTTTGTATATACGTGTCCTATATACTTGACATTTTGTGGTAAATCTTTATCGCCCCAGCCACTTCCACCAAGAACAAATTGCTTTTCTGGTAAATTCTGTGCGGGTTTTAAAAAGAATTCTTCCACCCGCTTTTCCCGGTCCGGCAAGCGGTTGCCCAAAAATGCCAGAGTACCTTCAAAATTTGATTTTAGGTCTACCGGATAATGAGTTTCGGTATCCAGAGCGTTATAAATAGGAATACACTTTTTTGCACCGTGTCTTTTGTATGCATCAATTACAGGTTGTCCTCCACCGTAAGTAAGCACCACATCGTATTGCGCAATGAGATCATTAAAGGGATCTGCAGGATGAGTTTCAATACGGTCTAAAGTAGCAGGTGCATCCACATCCCAGAAAATCACCATAGTGTTATAGGACTTCAAACCTGCTATTTCTTCTTCTAAAAATTCATCAAATGCCCCAACACCGCTTGCTTTTATTATTACATCAGCCTCTTCTGAAGCTTTTCTTAGCAATGCTCTTAAGGTGACTTTATCATTAGGATAAACTAACACACGACACCAGTGCGGATCTTCAATATCTCTGTGTTTTTGCCGTTCAAGGATATCGGGTTCATAAAAAGTAATATCGTGGCCCATATTATGTAAAGCCTTTACTATTCCGCGATAGTAAGTGGCAGCTCCATTCCAATAGGCCGAAACGATACTGGATCCAAAAAAGGCTATGTTCAGTTTATTCATCATGATTAATTTTCATTTGTACCGCTAAGGGTGATTCTATCTCATTTAAAATGTTTTCCAATACTTCTACCCTTTTGCTGCAGGTGTGTTTCTGCTTAATTGTTTCCTGGCCCTGTATCGATAAGCTCTGTGCCAGCTGTGCACTTTTAAGCACTTCGGCTATTTTATATCCCATTTGATCTCCGTCTGCTGCCATCAAATAATCAGCTCCGGCATCAAACAAGTTTTCTGTATCTCGCCAGGGCGAGCAAATAAGTGGAATTCCGCAGGCCATTGCTTCAAAAGGTCTGATAGTAGGAATTCCCGGCAGCATTTCTACATAGGGTCTGCGAGGTACATGAACCGTTACTTTGTATTTAGAAAAAACCTCTGGCACTTTATAATTAGGTAACCATCCTCCATACTCGATTCCTGCTTCTTTTAAAGCCTTCAAAGCCTTTTCTGGATAGCGCACACCATACACCTTGGCTTTTATACCTAACTCTTTTACAGGTTTTATCAGGAATTCCATAAGCTCTTCGGTGCGTTCGTCATCACCCCAATTGCCTATCCATACAAGATCTCCTTCCTTTTCCTGATCACGATCTGCCTTAAACAAATCTGTATCTGCAGCCTCGTGCCAAGTCCATACCTTATCTATCCATTTATTCTGCTCATAAATCTGTTTGATAACCTTTCCAAAAACCAGAGCTCCATCATAATTTGTAAAATCATATTGAGCCATACTTGACACATCAGAAACTGCCCGGTGGTGGGTATCGTGAAAAAGTAATTTATATCCTACCTCTTCTTTAATGGCTCCGAGAGCGGCAACCAATTCTGGAGCGTTCCATTCGTGCACAATCACCACATCTGCATCAGATACCAGATTTTTATAATCGGTTGCCTCAGCATCATAAAAGTGAGGTTCTAACGTGGGATAGTAGCGTTTAAATTCGTTAGCCTTTTCTGCTCCATAATCCTTTGTAAGATTGCGTAGACTCCAGTTATCACTAGGCTCATATACAATTACCTCATACTTTTTCTTCTGGAGTTCTTTTACAACTCCTCTTAAGAAATGAGCGTTGCCGTGATTCCAGTCAGACGCGAGAGAATGGTAAAACATCACTATTTTCATACACTTTTTTGTTTTAGTTTTTTCTTTAAATTCCGCAGCAGATACGTATACAAGCGCATATACTCCCTTGCCATTTTACTAGCTGTATATGTTTGTGATCTTTGCTTCGCTTTAAAAGCTTGTACTTCCAGGTATTCACGATTATCTATTAACTGCTGAATTTGATACCACAGTTCGTCTTTTTTATTGGGATTAAAATAGACGGCTGCATCATCCCATAGTTCTTTAAGCGTTCTTAGATTGCTTAATACCAGAGCGCAACCTGCTTTGGCTGCTTCTAAAATGGCAAGACCAAAAGGCTCATACTTTGCAGGACTGCAAAAGATTGATGCTCTCTGCATCCAAGCATTTAATTCTTCAGACGTTAAATGTCCCAGCATTTTTACATTTTGAAGTCGCACCTCAGCTCCAGAAGCGGGATTAGTAGAATTTCCTGCTACATAAACCGGCCAGGAAATTTCTTTAGCACAAGCTTCCAGCAGTTGTAAATTTTTAGCCTCGTCCCAAACACGTCCAGTGGCTAAAATGAAATTTTCCTTTTTTACTTCGGAAGAAGGACGATCTTCTCGCGCATTGTAAATAACCATCCCCGGACTATCGATATCTAAGATCGTTGTCGCCTGAAGTAACAATTCTTTAGAAGGTGCCACTACGCGGTCTGAAGCTTTCAACGTATTCTGAAGTAAGTTCAAATACAAATTCCACGCCTGTGGAATAGGTTCCTTATGCACCGAACGCCACCAAGTTGCTACACAAGAATGATAAACCGTAATTATAGGACACTTCCAATCTGGATGTATTTTGGCAAAGTTATTAAGGTGAATAAGGTCTGGCTGAACCTGCAGGTAAATACTATGTAGCCAGTGCTGTGCCTGATCTACATCTTCCCACGGATTTTCCATCCATTCCAGTTTGTAGTTGCTATCGTAAAATGTCACATTTTCTTTGAGAGCATCAACCTCTTGTCGCTGTGACTGGGAAGCAAAACCACCCATAGCAGCAAGATGCACCTTCACCCCATAAGTCTGTAACGACTTACAAAGCGTAATACTGTAGGTCCACACCCCACCCACGGTATCTGTAGTCATGAGTATGTGAAGCTCATCTTGCATAAATACGATCTATTAGTGTTGCGGTTTTTATTAATTCTTCTGCAGTAGTAGCATCATAGCCTTTACCATTTAATATATCTTCAGCCCATACGACTCCCGCGCGACCGCCCCAAGAATCTGGTGGTGTAACTAATACTTCGGTCTGGGTACCGTTGTATTTTTCTGCGGTAAAATCATAAAAGGAACCTTCCACATTTTTGAATGCTAGTCCTCCCTTAGTACCATAGAAACTGGCATGTATTTCAGCATCTTTACCTGCAGGTAGATGCCACGAACATTTAAGATTTATGTTGATGTTCGTTTCAGTAAGAAAACTTATACTGGCATAATCTTCGATTTTATCTTCAAAGAGCTGCAACTTTTTTCCTTGCGCATACAAGTCACTTCTCACTTCTTTAATCTCCGGAAAACCAAGACTCCATAAAGCAAGATCTATAAGGTGAATGCCTAGATCCATCACGCAACCTCCACCTGATCGCGGAAGGTCATAAAACCACTCTTTATCAGGACCGTAAGCATTATGAAAGCACAGATCAATCGCATAAATCTCCCCAATTTCGTTGTTAATCAATCGTCTATAAACCTCCTGAAATGCCTTTGTATAGCGATAAGACAGATCCACAGTAAGTAATTTATCTGCAGCTTTAGAGGCAGCCACTACCTTTTTCACTTCATCTGCAGTTCTACCTAATGGTTTTTGACAAAAAACAGCTTTACCCGCATTTAGGGCAGCAATACTTTGTTCTGCATGAAGTGCACTAGGTGTGGCGATAACTATTCCGTCAAGAGAGGTATCGTTGTACATTTCTTCTGCATTTTCGACGCAACAAGCATCTGGTGCATTTTGAATAGCTTCTTCAGCATTTTGTGAATCAGGTTCACAAATGACAGTAGCCTTGCTGGGGCTGTGGTTGAGTAATGCCTGCATCCTGTTACGACCTATCCAACCCACTCCTAGAAATCCCAGGTTAAGTTTTTTATTTTTATCAGGTATAGATATCATTTGATTATTGATTTAGAATTAATGCCTTTATAAAACCATCGGGTCTACTTGTTAAAAGCTGATATGCTTTTTCAATATCCTCAAGGCTATAGGTATGTGTGAAATAAGGAAATGGATCCATATGTCTGTAGCGTATTGCTTCGATAGCTTCTTTTATTCCTTTTATATAATTTTTGCTATCTCGTTCATGAGCACTTATCATATCTATTCCTCGCCAATTAAGCATTTGCACATTTATAGTACGCATCCCATCCTGGTGATAGCCAGCTACTATTAATTTGCCTCTTTCTGCTGTAAGCTCAATACTAAGGTTAAGCGGCCACTCTATTCCCGTTGCCTCAATTACACGCTCACAAAAGTTACCTCCGGTTATCTTTTTTACTTCCTCTATAATCTTATAATGGTCATCTAGTTTTATAGTATGATCCGCACCAGCGTTTGCGGCTTCCTCAAGAGAAAATTCACGTCTAGAAATACCAATAACCTTTGCTCCTGCAGATTTAGCCAATTGAATAAGCAGCAATCCCATAAAACCACAACCAACTACTGCAACAGTTTGTCCTTTCTTTATTGCACTGCGCGAGAAAATATTCATCACGCATCCTAGCGGTTCTCCGGGAAACGGATAACCATCTAAAAAGTTAGGCAATTTTACAAGGTCCTCAGCACGTGCAATGTCGTGTGTTGCATAGGCTTTGTAAGAAAGTCCTGTTACGCGTTCCCGTTTAGCAAACCCCTGAACACCTTTACCCACTGCATCAATCACACCCCAACCTTCATGACCCGGAGCTCCAGCTTCACGTGGATAATCAAACCAGTCTCTTCCTTCCCAAACCGGAATTGTTGACGCACAAACTCCACAGCCCTCAATTTTAACGCGCACCTCACCCTCTCTAGGTTCTGGGAGTGTTTCTTGTGTAATCCCAAACTGCTGAGGAGCTTCAATTATTGCTGCTTGATAACCAGCTAACTGATAAGGATTTTCCGGGAGTTTCTGTAATTTTCTGGTCATTCTCATAGTGCTAGAGCTTTTGAGTGAGTAGTATTATCGTCTAATGTAAGATCTCGAGTATCGCATAACCATTCCATTAAAGTTTGTATTCCTAAATCAATATCATACCGAGGCTTCCAGCCGGTAACAGTTGAAAATTTTGAGATGTCTGATACATAATAGTATTGATCGCCTGTACGCCAGTCATCAAAAGAAATACTCATATCTTTTCCCGTCTTGGTTTTGATAATTTTCAATATTTCAAGTAAACTGGTTGTATTATCAGTGCCGCCTCCTATGTTAAATACCTGCCCCGCTGTTTTATCTAACTTTGCATATGCTAGAAGAAAAGCGTCTACCAGATCTTCTACAAAAAGTATATCTCGTACCTGCTTACCGTTTCCGTAGATGCAAATAGGGCGATCTTCTAAAGCACTTATTAAGAAATGAGCCACCCAGCCCTGATCTTCGGTGCCAAACTGATGCGGCCCATAAATACAGCTCATTCTAAAAACAACAGTTTTGAGTCCGTATGAGCGGGAATAATCGAGAATATACTGGTCTGCTGAACCTTTAGAACATCCATACGGGCTATGAAAATCCAAAGAGCGTGATTCACCAATTCCAGAATTTAAGAGCCTTTCATCTTTGGGCAAATACCGTGTTTGTGTCTCTTCGATAGTCACCCCATCAAGATTGCCGTAAACTTTATTGGTTGAGGTAAAAAATAAAGGCGGCTGGTGTGGACTAGTTCGTATAGCTTCCAAAACATTAAAAGTTCCTTTTAGATTAACCTGAAAATCATCTAAAGGGTTTTCTATTGAAGTAGTAACCGCAACCTGAGCTGAAAAATGAAAAACTGCTTCTGCATTTAGAACACATTGTCTTAATACCAACTCTTCACGTATGTCTGCGATTTGAACCAAAAGTTGCGTCCCATATTGCTTTTTGAGTTCTTTGAGATTTTGTTCTACTCCCTCGCGGGCTAAGCTGTCGTAAATCATAACTTTTTTACCCTCACTTAAAAACCGCTTTGCCAGATTAGTCCCAATAAATCCTGCACCACCAGTAATAAGAACGTATTTTTCGTCGGAATTTATCTTATATGATTTTGAAATATAATCGTGAGTGAATATGGCGTCGAGTCCGTATTTTTCAAGCAATTTGTAAAGTAATTTCTTTGAGCCATCTGGCTTCTTTAAACCAAAATGATACTCGCGCTCGTCTAAATGAAAACCTCCCACTGTGGCGTTTTTAGCAGCCAAATCGTTTAAACTATACCAGTATACACGGTCAGCTTCGGTTTGTAATACATTTTTAAATTCTTCATATTGTTTAACCTCATCGTGTTGCCATGTAGAAAATCCAACTTCAGAAATCCATAATTCTTTATTCAGATCAAAACGTTTCAACACCTTTTTTACAGCATCAATCTTTTCTTTCCAACCGTTCCACTGCTGATCAAAAACATCTGGAAATCCGTGTATTCCTATGGCGTCAATATGTGTGAGCGTATCCCGTTCTGCCATCATTTGCAGCCAGTTTGGGTCTATAGGACTCATACCACCAAGAACCGTTTTCTTGCCTCGTTGCTTTACCCAATAGGCCGCCATATCTATCATTTTTGAAAACTTATACCAGGAGAAATCCATCGTAAAATCATACTCCACGCTGTTATTGGGTTCGTTCCAGAGTTCTACCCATTCAAAATAGTTTCCATATCTACTTATCATCACATCTATAAAATCTGCATATGCTTTAAGATCTTTGGGAGGTGCAGAAGTACGGGGAGCTTCTCCTATAGATGGTGGTGTATACAAGAAGCACGGTAATATTTCTACATGCTTGCTTAATTCTTCAAAAAGCCAGTCGTACCATTCTGGAGTACCCTCAACATACCAATCTGCCCACGAAATTCCCGTTCTCAAATGCGTGATACCCAGATTCTGAAAATCGCGTATAGCCTCTGTTACTTCTTTATATTCCCCCGGGCGAAACCACTCCAGGATGCCCACTATGGGTCGTTGCTGTAGATGCGTCATAATATTTTATTTTAAACCGTTAGCCCTCTAGATTCTAATTCTGTACTAGCTTGATTTACTTTATCGGTAGCGATTTGATCTTTAAGCCATTCTGCAAGCTCATACAGGCCATCTTCAAAATTTACCTGAGGTTCAAACCCCAATTCATTTTTGATTTTAGTGGTATCTGCAAAACAATGCCTTATATCACCTACTCTGTATTTCCCATTTACTTCAGGTTGAATGTCTTTATTCATTACTTCAGCGAGCTTTTGTGCAATGGAAGTAATTGTATATTGATTGCCGCTGCCCACATTGTATACCTCCCCGTTAGATTGCTCTGCTTCCATAGCCATACGACAAGCACGAGCCACATCCTTTACGTGTATAAAATCTCTTTTTTGATATCCATCTTCAAAAATCATTGGAGGTTTATCATTGAGTAAACGGGATGCGAATATTGCTAACACTCCGGTGTATGGGTTGGATAAAGCTTGCCGGGTTCCATAGACATTAAAGAATCGCAATGCTGTGGTAGGAATATTGTATGCTTTACCGGTTATAAGGCTCAATCGTTCTTGATCATATTTAGAAAGAGCATAAACCGAGGATAGTTTAGGGGTCTTTGTCTCTGGAGTTGGTATAGGTTTCAGATAGTTTTCTTTCTCGATCATCTCCCACTTATCAGATTTTAAATCTGATAGTTTACGCTCACAATGTTCCTTTAAATTGCCATCTATATCCTCATACAAGCCTTCTCCATAAATACTCATACTCGATGCTACAATCAATTTTTTTACAGGATGGTCAATAAGTGCCTGTAAGAGCGTGGCTGTACCTACATTATTAACATCTGTATACTCACGGATCTCATACATACTTTGCCCCACACCTACCAACGCCGCCATATGAAAAACCGCATCGATGCCTTCAAGCGCGATACGAATATCATTTGCATTGCGCACATCACCAATTTGTAATTCCACTTCAGGGTTGAGGTAATCTGGACGTTTTTTTTCTTTGCCATGTACTTGCTCAGAAAGGGTATCTAACACCCGTACAGTATACCCCTGCTCCAGTAATTCATCTGCGAGATGAGATCCTATAAAGCCGGCTCCACCAGTTATGAGAATATGTTTTATCATTATTTTGTTTTTTTGTTAGTTGTTAAAAAGATTGATTAGCGGGCCTTGTAATTAATTTGTTTATTACAGCGTGGCCTGGTTTATTGAGAATGTACCAGATATCTTCTGCAATATCTTGTGGAGAAAGTGGATCGGGCCCTAGGTCATTAATTGATATATCACCCGAAATTTCATTATCAAAAAAGGATGTATCTGTAATTCCTGGTGCTATAATCGATATTTTAATATGTGGTAACGTCTCTAGTCGTAAGGTTTCTGCAACAACTTCTAAAGCGGTTTTTGAAGCACTGTAAATCCCACCGTATGGGTGCGGCTGATTTGCAGCTACCGAAGAAATGAAAATAACATGACCTCTTTTCTTTTTGAGCATAGCAGGTACAAATGCCCTGATGCAGCGCAGACTCCCCATAAGATTGGTGTTAAGAATTGCTTCCCACTTTGAGGGATCTCCCTCTGTCAATTTTTCTCGTATTCCTCTGCCTGCATTTAAAACCAGAATATCTGGTAGACTAAAATTTTGAGCAAGCTCTTCAAATAAATCATCTATTTCTTTGGCTTTCGTAACATCGCATTTATTAAAAAAAACGTCATTAGAAGAAGGGGGAAGTACATCAGCTACGGCAACATTCATTCTATTTTTCAATAGTTTATTTGCAATAGCAGAACCTATCCCATTACTTCCCCCGGTAATTAATGCTGTAGGTTGATGTATGTTATGTTTTAAAGCCATAGGTCCTTAACATTTTGCTCAATTGAATACTTGTGATCTAGAGAAAAGCCATTTGCAGGCAGTGAGGATATTTATCCCTTTATGATAAGATCAAAGCTAGAGGAGCAGCCTGTTAACTTTTATAAAGACAATTTTAAAATTTTATGAAAAAAATATCTTTTTAACATTTAATCTGAATTCTGTGATTAAAGATATTGGTGATAAACAGAATGATTTTTTTCTAATCTGGAGATAAGAATTAAAGCGAATACAGAGATATCAGAAGAAAAAACGTTTAAAATCCAGGAGGTCTACAAAGCGAAAAAAAGTGCCAATTCGTAGCAATTGTTAACGATTAAAAACTGCAATTGATGATATCAATTTAATTATTAATGAAAAAAAGTTTATTCCTAAGCTGGAAGAAGTGCAACACATTAAAACAACTAATTTCGAATTTATCTAACAAAAATTCTCCAATTTGAAATCAGTATTTGTAAGTTCTCCTAACATTACTCATATATTTAAAGCTTTGAGTGAGGCTTTCCAAAGCAGCGTAAAAGTCTTAGCTAACCAAAATTATAGAATTGAAATTCCAAAACTAATTGGCGAAGGGTTTATTGAAGGATATGAATATAGCTGTGGTATACGATATATTAACTACAACTGTCAATTTTATGATGATGTAGAACTTGTTTTTGCACCAAGTTTATACAAATTGTTATATTTCTTTTATGTGGTCGAGGGTAAGTTTACAACGATTTTAAATCAAAATCTTATTTATAAATTTAATCCTTATCAAAGTACGATTCTAAACCATCCTTCAACTGACTCATTTTCTATACACTTCAAAAGATATATACGTGTAAACATAAATTGCTTATCTATTGATACCTATACATTCTTAGAAAGCCGTAAGTATGATGCAGATCTTAATATTCACCTTAAGAATCTCTTTAATTTTACAAATGACAATATGATACATCATTGTCATTATGATTTGCAATTATTAGAAGTATATCAAAACATCAATTCATTTGAAGGAAAAGATTTTTTTAAAATTATTTATGCTGAAGGAAAATTGTTGGAACTAATTACAATTCATCTTCAGGAGTATTTGCGAAGTACGGAGTATCCACTGCCTCCACACTATTTAACGCCGTATGAGATTGAAAATTTAAAGAGAATTCCAGATTTAATTGATAACAATCTTGCCAAGCGCCCAAAAATTAAGTGGTTTGCACAAGAAATTGGTATGAATAGTAACAAACTTCAAAAAGGCTTTCAGGAGTTATATAAGGAAACTGTTAATAGTTATATTCAAAAGAAACGCCTTAGCTCATCTAAAAAATTGCTAGTCACTACAAATTTGAATATCTGTGAAATAATTGGAGAATTAGGCTTGACTAGTAAAAGTCATTTTTCTAAAATATTTAAAGAAAAATATCATATGTCTCCATCAGAATATCGTAAAAAGTTTAAAAAGGGATTAAACTAACATAGAATATTTAAAACTCGGTTATATAACAACCACAATAAAATACCATCTGAGATGGTATTTTAATATTTTATGTCCAAATCTTTATTCCTATGTGGATACAAGATGGATAAACTATTTCTATAAAGGGATATTATAATTAATAACGGACTTGAATATGAACCTTAGGTCAAAACATCTATCTATGTGATGTGTTACTACTTCTATAATAAAACAAATAACTTTTAATTTATAAATCTGCCACTTCAATTTAAACTTCCTATTGATAATAGGTATTTAAGACAAATTTTAGCAACTAATTTACCTCTCCACTAATTCCTTTAGAAAGCGGAAAAAAGCATTTTTAAAACATAGAAACCTACAATCCTCACCGTTTCAGAAAGTCTTAATTTCAACTTATTTTCACATTTTTATAATATTATTTTAAACAATCTTTAACATTATTTAAAATATACCGTTACTAAAATAATCGAATCCGATACTTTTTAATTATTGTCTATATTAATTTTAAATGAAATTATGAATTAGATAAAAATTATATATGAGATTGTTTCATTTTAGCTTTTTGCTTTTAATTCTTCTTTTCCTTCTAAGCTGCTATGTATTTAGTGAATTAAGTCTAATACTTTTATTAGTTAATTTGACATTATTATTACTAGTAGGTGTCTATAGAATAGCATTATTAATTAAGTATCCTGTTAAAAAATCGTCAGAAGCTAGTTTGATTGACGAGTCAAAAATAAGCATACATCTTCAGGTCAATGAGGAACCTATTAAAGTAGTTTACAATGCAATTCGTTCCATTTGCAATCAAAACTATTCTAATTTTGAGCTGATTATTTTATTGAATAAAAGTGCTACACCTTTAAAATGTACGCTTATTAAGTTCTGCCAGAAATACAACCAATCTATACGGGTTTTTTCTAGCTATGAGAAAAACTCAGAAAATTTCCACCGGGTTATATGTAATTCAATTGTTTCTAAAGATGCTCAATATATTCTCACTTTAAAAGCGCGTTATGTATTACAACCTAATGCCTTATCGACAGCATTAAAGCAAATTAAAGAATACAGCACACACGCTGTACAATTTCCCATAGGATATTTTAATGAAGCTCCCTATAATTTAGGAATAAAAGAAGAGCTAGAACATTATTATCACTACTACTCAGATAATATAGATTCTTCTTTAAATTTTATGCCGGCAGACAGTATTATTATCTTAAAGAAAGAAGTCTTTGAAGCTACTAATTATCAATACTCCACAGATATTTCTGAAGTTACCAGACTTGAAATTCTTTTTCGAGAAAATAACTACAAAATATACCATTCCCCTTCTGTAGTAGGATGGGAAATAATTCCCGAAGGACTTTTAAATTTAAATTTTTACCAGAAAAAATGGATATCGGCTAAGCTCAATATTGTTCAGAAATTATGGAAATCAAAAGTTTTACCACTTCAGGTAAAATTGATATCAACAATACGTTTGACCGTCTGGCTCAATTTTACTGCTCTTCCTATAATCGCTTTTTTATCAAGTATTTTTTTACCACTACATCCTGAAGAAATTCAGCCAGTTATTGCAATGTCTATCGCTTCTTTCTATCTGCACTTTATTATACAATTTGTATTATTTGGAATATCAACCAAATTTAATGTCATTAAACAGACAAAAGGTTTTTTAGCCAATACGAATACCATATTACAAGGAGCATTTTACTGGTTTTATAATTTCATTTCAAAAAAAGAAACCACTGCAGGTGTTTCATTTCAGCATTCACGAGTTTATCAAATAAGCATCTACCTATTTTTAGCTTTATTGTTATGCTGCTGTACACTGCAATTTATTTATACACCCTCACTAGCATTTCCCTCCTTCATTCTCTTTGTTATAGTTACAACCTCTCACATAAATAGTAATAGAGAATTTAGAAATGTTAGAGAGAAACTTACTAATTCAATTTATCCCATCAGCTAAGATGCTGCTAACAAAAAATTACCCGTTATGAAATATGAATCATTTTATCCCCGACAAGAAGATAGCGATTTTGAAATGGGGAACAACAAACAGAAGTTTCATAGATATACTCAAGCTATATTAAATGGTTCTATACCCAGAGCCCCCGAATTTGTAAAAATGCTACAGCTCTATAAAAGTTGGCTGTTTACAGATAGTACAACTATTTTAAATAGTAATGATATGTACGAGGAGTATCGGGATTATTTTAAACAAAATGCCCAGCAGTATACCTTTTGTAACTTTATTCTCTCTTTAGATTGTGAAAATCCAGTGAGCAGAGATATTCATTATTTTGCCTCCAAATACAAACCGCTGCAAGAGCGCTTTTTCTCCTTTTGTAATACGATTAAAAATTATGAACTGGTTCTTTTTTTTCAGCATCTCGAGAAATTTCCATTCTCAAAAAAGTTAAATCGTATTCTTAAACGGCGTAAACGAAAACTTCAAACACCAGATGAGAAGAAAGCATTTATATTAAATTTATTATTAACTCATCCTTCCTTTAAATTTATACATTATCCCATAGCTTTATTTCCGTTTCACAAAGATCCAGAGCAAACTCCGCTTCAAGAACAAATCTCTTGGTTTGCTAATTATAGAAAATGGTTTAAAGAGTCTGAAGTTCATTTTATTATTCCGGATACAATCTATACTAAATTTGAAGATTTATTTTCTAGAACTCGAGTTTCTGAAAAAAACAACGAGATCCAGTCATCTATAAAATACAGTACATTTTCTACCGAAGACGGCTTGAAACATAAAAGTCACAGGGAGAAAACTTGTGGATCTCTATTGGATATTCTTCAGCGTGTAAATAAAGATATTATACATATTTCATATATAGATGACATAGAAAAAAATTGCTATCAAAAGCAACGCACAGAGCAACGCCAGATATTGCAGGGAAAACTCATGCTCCTTCTACAAGAGCAACAAGATCACATTCAATATTTATCTACTAGCGAATTAACTAAAGGTCATTTAAAAAAAATTTATAAATGGTATAAGACAAATTTTGTGGAGTTTATACCTTCTATAGAAAGTTATCCTATAATTGAGCAAAAGAATATTCTTTTAGATCATATAAACCAGCCGCTACGTGTATGTGGAGTAACGGCTCTTGATGATACAAAAGAATTTCTCCCACATCTTGTAGAAAAGGAAAATGGAAATTATATTATTGAATATATTGACAAAAAGGAACTCAATAAGTTCTATAGTTCGTCGCAAGACGTATCTGACAAAAAAGAATATATATGTCTTTTAGATATTTGTTGTTCTGTAAAAAAAATAAAAAATCAACATAAAACTGAACTGTTACCGAAGTCCAATTCTGAAAATCACTGTCTCGATTGTCTAGAAAATAGTAATTTTTGGATGGATAGTTTAAAATGGAACACCTGCTTAATAGAGTTTCCAGATACTGTTTTTTGTTCGCTAAAGGGTCTAAACGATTTACTAGAAAAAAACCACCAATAACCTAAGTTATATCATTAAATACTAATAAATTATGTCAACCACATTATTAATAATCGTTGCGACCATTTGCTCAACGATAACGATGACCACATTTAGTTACCTCCTCTCCTATTTTATCAAAAAACAATATAGGGAACCCGAGCTATTGAATTTACTAATATGCAAAAGCGAGTTTATACCTATAGAAGCTTCTAAAAATCATCCACTAGGCTGGATAATACATTTCAGTATTGGTTTAGTCTTTGATGCTGTTTTAATTCTATTATGGTCTAATTATAGTTTAAGCAGTTCCTGGCAATCGGGAGTTTATTTAGGAATTGTTCTGGGCATTATTGGAAGTATAGGCTGGACCTTGTTTTTCAAAACAATTTATAAGCCGTCTCACATTGACTTCTGGTATTTTGTACACCTAATTATCGCTCATATAATATTTGTCCTTACCGCATTAGCCTTATACAAAATCAATTGATTTTATATATTCAATAACGTGAAAGCAATAATCTATTTAAATGAAAAGAGAAGATAAACTGTAAAATCAACTTAACAGATTTAGGAATGTATGGTGATACATTCCTAAATCTTTTTTATTCTAAAACAGACGATGTATGTCTATTTATTCTTGACTCCAGAAAAAGGTATTCATTAGGAACTAAAACCAGCATTTGTTTATTTTCCCCGTCTTGAGGCAGATAATATATTCTCAACTTATAAGTATCTGGTAGGACCTCACTACAAAATTCCCCACTCTCTTTATCAAATCCACCATCTTCTGTAAAAGCAATACTTATAATCTGAGTATTACTAAGAAGATTAATCTTTTTTAACTCTGTCTGCGTTAAACTATATCGATTGAGTATTTGGTTTAAGGCTTTGTGAAAATGGTTGTTGTCGGAGAAATACATAACTGGATTGTTTTGATTTCTATCAAATTTATGAAGACAAGAATACTTAAAATATATAATTACAAAATATTTAATATGATAACTAAAAATACAGTTAACCTAATCTAAAATTAACATTTGGATGATTTTAGGCCTTAAGATTTAGAAATATAATTTTAGATAATTTTTACATATTCAGCTAAACCTTAGTTAATTGTATTTAAATCCTGAAGGGTATTAGTAACTTGAAGTAAAATTTAAAGTACTAATCAAAAACTAAAACTATGAGTATTGTAAAAATCATCGAAGTAATGGCAACTTCAACTGAAAGTTTTGAGCAGGCTACTAAAAATGCTCTAGAGCAGGCCAGTAAGTCAGTGAAAAATATCGAATCTATATATGTAAAGGAAATGAATGCCAAAGTAGAAGATAATAAAATTGTCTCCTACGGCGTAAATGCAAAAATATCATTTGCTGTAAACTAACTGAATAACTAAGTTATTTTAAATAAAGGGTAGGCATTTTGTTCTACCCTTTTTGTTTTAAGAAATGCTTTATGCTGTCTGCACACAACTTATAGTGGGAAATTTGCGAGAAAAATTGAAGTAAACTTGACTCTTGCAACGTGTGCTGATTCTTATCTATTATTTTTTATCTAAAATAGCTATTGGGTAATTAACTCTTTTGTTTCCCCTTTTTTAATTTAAGAAAGGCAGAAGGAGATATATTATATTTATTCTTAAAGATTCGTGAGAAGTAACTTCTACTTGAAAGTCCTATAAGATCTACAATTTCAGAAATATTATGATCTGACTTCTCTAATAGGGTTTTTGCTAAATCGAGCCTTCTCTCAATCACATACTCATTAACTGTAGTATTGTATAAATACTTAAATCCTTCTTGCAGTTTTAAAGCTGTTAGTCCTACTTCTCTGGCAAGCTGCGGAACAGTTGTAAAATCGAGGATGTTTTTATTAATGATTGAAACGGCTTTTATAACTTGTTTTAGTTCAATTTTGCGCAATACAATATCGATTTCCTTGTCTTGATACTGTAAGATTTGAAGATTTAAAAGCTGTAAAGCACCTCCATTCCAAACCAATTTTTGGGATAAGTCTGAACTTGTTTTCTTTTGTAAATCATCAAAAAGATCTGCCATTTCCAGACAGTACTTACCGTGATAGTAAAATTCTTTAGTCGCTTTTTTATCTTGGAAGAGAAAGCTTAAATCATCAGAAATGTTCTTTATTTCGCAATTAAATTGTTTGCTAAAAACTTCCCGATTCATTTCTAAACTATTAAGGCAAATTCTCATACCCCCTTTAAAATTGAAAATATGTCCATTATTAGCTGTACTGGCTACAATTGCATTTTCATATTCTTCAACTTTATGTTCTACATGTTCTTTCTCAAACCTATGAATGAGTTGGCCTTTTTCACAATAGAGAAATTTAACAGGATGAGTTTTATCTACTATAAAATTAAACTGGGTGTCCTGGTGAAAAAAGCAATCATAAAATATAATGCCCAGACCATTTTTAAAATCCATTCCACGTATAAACCCTTTACCTATTTGAAAAGGAAGTTGAACTGTATATTCATCACATTTTCTAGTTACAGGTACATCCAAAGCAAAAGCAATATCTTCTAAAACTTCTTTTAAGGGCAAGGATTTTACTAGAATAGAAATCATTATTTTTTGATTTTCATGAATATATATGCACCTACATAATTTCACAGCTCTCGATGGTTAATAAATATTTTGCACGAAAGCGTGTAATAGTCATTAAGAATACCCGCGATAACTGGGTATTTTTAAAGGTTAGGACAGCAAGTCTGCAATAGTAAAAATTTAGTAGGGAATTAATATTTAATCCGTTCAATAGGGTTAACAATTAATTCAATAAGATCAATAGAACCCTTAATTGGGAAGGGTTTTCGTGCTATCGACCATACAAACAGTTTGTTACATAAACCGTGGCTTTCATATAAAGAAGAGGGTTTGAAGCAGCCATAAGTTTATTGTGTAACGATGTCTATACCCGCCTATTTAGGAGAAGAGATAAAGTTTTTTGATATAAAAGATAAGTCCTCAAAATGAGCTTCTTAAATGTAGATAGAAATAACCAGAGTATAGGGTAAAATCGATTTTATTAAAGATAATAGCAGACCAAATTTAATTTTGATCCTTAAACAGCTCTACCCGGTCGAGAACGAAAAATATATTTATGAGCAAACAGCAAATAACAAAGGATAATTGAGCAATTTTTTGAGCATCTTCTACCAGATTTGTAAATCCAATTAATAGACTTATTTGTGCCAAAAAAATGAAAAGTATGATGATGCGTAACATAGCATTTCTTTTATGATTATTCAATGACTGGAGACGGTAAGTCCTCAAAATCTTGCATTGATCTGGTTACTTATTTTGTAACTTTTCTTTAATCATTGCTCTGATTTCAACTATGATTTCTGCTGTACTCTTACTTAAAACAGATGAAGTACTTGCGTAGTTTTTGTTATTCATCACTAATAAAATTTATTGTTTTGATCTTAATCTGGCTAATCAACACAAATTTTGAGTCGCATTCGAGTAAATAGCATCTTAAAAAATGCAAAGCATTATTATAAAAAATAAAATTATCTAATAGGTCAGGCAGCGATTAATCAGAAAATCCAGCCTTCTATTTATTTTAAAATTAGAAGGATATGCTAATTCTAGATAGTTCTAAAAAACTTATTATTAGCACAAAAGTCAAGCTGTATTATTAATTTTTTGTTAAAAAAAATAACGCAGATTCATCAATTATTGTTTTTAATAATTTTTTACGCAATTCTGTTAATCTGCTTTTCAATAGGATCATTATAATTTTCAGTTATTCTCGAATTTTAGAATAACAACCAAAAATTAACCAATGATTTTAAATACCTATGCTAATGATCCGCTGTCTTTGCAGGAAAACTTAAAGCATACTTTTGATGCTATATGTGATAAAAATGAATTTGGAAAAAGAGTAATTTTAGACCATCCTCAGGGATCTGGTGAAGTCTATTTCCAGGAATTCCATGATGGCGTATCTATGGAACTTTATGACTGCACATTTCTAGAAGACATCACGATTAATAAACAAACAGCAGATGCTAATCCTCTATATTTCCTGTATTCCCTTTTACCTGGTGTGGGATTCTCACATCTCCCTAGAGGACTTGGTAATTTTCAAGCGGCAGTTGTAAGATCTTCTAAAAATGATCCTTTAGAAATTTACTTTCCTAAAGATATACCCATCCAGCTCCTCATCTTTAAAATTGATAAAGAGCTTTATTGCAAAAACCGTAACAAGCTGATTGCAAAAAAAGAAGCCCTCCAACATCTATTTGAAGAACAAGAAACGGTCTCAACTGTACATCTCTGTTCTCCTAATATCTGCATAGCAGACCTATACCAAAAACTTTCACTTAGCACATTAAAGGATCCTAACGGCATCTATTTTCTTGAAGCCGAAGCAAACCTCATATTAGGACACATATTAACCCAATATGTAACTGATAATGATCTAGAGGAAACAAATTGGATTCTCACAACATCCGAACTGGAAAGAGTGAGACAAATAGCAAATAGAATATGCCAGGATCCAAGTGATGCCTACACAATACAAGAATTATCCCGTAGAACAGGCCTCAATCCCTATAAATTACAGGAAGCCTTTAAACATCTTTATAAGAGCACTGCAGTTAAATTTATACAAGAGAAGAGATTGATCAAAGCAGCAGAACTACTAGGTACCAGTGAATACAATGTGACACAAGTGGTTGAAGAAATTGGTTTAAGCAGTAAGAGCTATTTCAGCAAAATCTTTAAAGCTAAATACAGCTGCTGCCCTAAAGAATATCAAGATCAATTTAAAAATCGTAAAATCCTTTCGATAAAGGTTTAGCCTTTAAATTTATATAATGAAGCTTTTATAAATCTACTATTATCTAATACTTGAACATGCTATGCAAATGTTACACGACCTTCTTGAAAAACAATTGAGAAACCTCTATGCTGCAGAAACCCTAATTTTAGAGGGATTACCTGAAATACTTAACCACGCCTCTGATAAGGGCTTAAAAGACATTATAAATGCCATAATAGAAGTCACAGAACAGCAAAGGTCGAGATTGAAGAAAATAGGAGATTATTTGAATTTTAAGGTGACTGTAAGG
>CAXBEL010000040.1:0-24936 GCA_963974735.1 uncultured Flavobacteriaceae bacterium
CTCAACAGTTTTCAAGACTGCCGCATTCGACCACTCTGCCATTTCTCCTGAGTGTCTCATCAGCTATTTGCTGATTGCGGGTGCAAATATAGAACGATTTTTGAACATGGAAAATGTTTTTTCAGCTTTTTTTAACTAATTATTTTTTCCGGTTATTGGGACCTTTTTTCCTTTAAAATGGGGTTCCTTATTTATTAATAATTCCCCCCACGCTTTTATATTGGCAATCAGTTCCCGAAAGCGATTACGGGACTCCAATTCATAATTTCGCCGGTCACCATTATATCCATAAAAATCCAGATTCATCTCACGAGCAATATAAATTGCTCGGGGTAGGTGAAAGCGTTGAGAAACAACTATAGCCTGATCTACCTCAAAAATATAGGCGGCTCGATATACGGAGTCATACGTGTCAAAACCGGCAAAATCCATAAAAATATCTTCTTCTGGGACACCTCTTTCCAAGAGGTATTTTTTCATTGCTCCGGGTTCATTATAATTTGTAGTTGCATTATCACCTGATAGAAGAAAACGTTTTACTTTTTTCTGCCGATAAAGATATAAAGCAGATTCTACGCGATCCCGTAACATTGTCGAGAGTTCGCCATTGCGTTTTACGCTTGCCCCTAGTACAATAACTGTATATGTTTTAGGGACTTCCTTAATGGTGTCAAAAATATAGGCCTCTGTCTTATTTTTAATATTATAAGAAAGGCCGATTATAAAAATAAATAGCAGTAAAGCCAAAACGGAAACTATAACAAATATCCGCTTTAGTAGATGTCTGGATAATCTCATAATTATGCTTCTTCAATAATAGGAGTGGCCTTCTTTTGATCATCTATAGCCACAAATGTAAAGAAACCGGTTACTGCCTTTTCCCGATCATAACTGTACATATCTTCGACAAAAATATCTACTTGTACCACACAGCTGGTGCGTCCTACATCTTTAACGCGAGCAATTAGTTCTACAATGGTACCTTGCGGAATGGGTTTTGTAAAATCTATTTTATCTGTCGAAACGGTAACCATTTTTTTTCTGCTAAAGCGTGTTGCGCAGATAAAGGAAGCTTCATCCATCATATGGAGGGCAGTACCTCCAAAAAGAGTATCATAGTGATTTGTGGTATTGGGAAAAACAGCCCTAAAGATTCGGGTTTCAGATTTATTTTTAAGTTCTTCAATGTCAGGCATAATTTATTTTGTAATCATTCTTTAAAAAGTAAATGCTTCTTTCAATTCGCTTTTTCGTTCTTACCTTTGTATAAAGATAGTATACCAATGGATATTATAGCACAATTGGAGTGGCGATATGCAACAAAAAAGTTTGATGCAGAACGCTTTCTTTCAGCAGAGCAACTAGAAACACTTACCCAGGCTTTTAACCTTACAGCAACCTCTTATGGACTTCAACCATTGAGGCTCATTGTAATACAGGACAAAGAACTTCAGGAAAAACTTGTTAAATTTTCTATGCAGCAACGTCAGGTTGCTGATGCTTCTCACCTATTAATATTTTGCATTGAGCGTACCCTTAAATCTCCTTATGTAAAGGAATATTTTGACAATGTTAAAGAAACACGTGAAACTCCAGAGGAAATTTTAGCTCCGTTTCAGGAAATGCTTGCCGATAAATTTGATAATCAATCAAAAGAAGAAACACGTGAATGGGCAGTAAAACAGGCCTATCTGGCGATGGGAAATCTTTTGACGGTTTGCGCTTTAGAAGGTATAGACGCGTGCCCTATGGAGGGGTTTGAACCTTCAGCTTTTGATGAGGTTTTGAAATTGAAAGAAAAAGGCCTTGAATCTGTATTGATGATGCCAGTAGGTTATAGGGCAAAAGACGATATGTTTGCTGAATTTAAAAAGGTACGACGACCCATTGAAGATACAGTCATACACTGGTAATTAAACTACTAATATTTTCATTTCCATAAGAATTCCTGTCCCATCCCATCTAGAGACTTATTTATGAAACGAAAGTAACTGATATAAAAAGTGCGAAAAAATATTACTAATCAATATCTTATACGTTCTGTAATCTCAAGTCCATAACCTATCATACCTACACGTTTTGTACTTTCACTATTAGAAAGAAGGCGTATTTTAGAAATGCCTAAATCGTGCAGTATTTGTGCTCCGATCCCAAAATCTTTAGCATCCATTTTTACTTGAGGGGCTTTAATTATGCCGTCGCTCTGCAAATCTTTTAATTCTGACAAACGGCTTAACAATCGATCTGATGCATTTTCCTGATTGATAAAAACAATTGCTCCACTGCCTTCATCATTAATAGCCTTAAACATATCATCCAGCTTTTTATCTGCATCATTTGTTAAGGTTCCCAGGATGTCATTATTTACAAAAGTTGAGTTTACTCTTACCATAACAGATTCCTCTGCTTCCCAACTTCCTTTAGTTAGTGCGATATGAATCTGTTCATTTGTGGTCTGTTGATAAGCACGGAGTCTGTAACTGCCAAAGCGCGTTTCAATATCAAAATCCTCTTTTTTAACGATAAGGCTATCGTGTTGCATTCTATATGCTACTAGATCTTCTATTGAAACGATTTTTAAATCGAATCTTTTAGCTACCTCCATTAATTCTGGAAGACGAGCCATTGTACCGTCTTCATTCATTATCTCTACAATAACTCCGGCCGGTTCAAGACCCGCCAAGCGTGCAAAGTCTATTGCAGCTTCGGTGTGACCTGTACGGCGCAAAACACCACCTTGTTTCGCTTTAAGCGGAAAAATATGTCCTGGACGACTCAAGTCCCAAGGTCGGGTATTAGGATCGATTAGTGCTTGAACAGTTTTGGCTCTATCTGAAGCACTTATTCCTGTAGTCACCCCATTACCTTTTAGATCAACTGAAACTGTAAAGGCAGTTTCCATGGGATCTGTGTTTGTGCCTACCATCATATCTAGTTTGAGCTCTCTACAGTGCTCTTCAGTAAGTGGAGTACAGATAAGACCTCTACCATGCTTCGCCATAAAATTTATCAATTCTGGAGTAGCATTTTCTGCAGCAGCAACAAAATCCCCTTCATTTTCACGATCTTCATCGTCAACGACAATAATGACCTTTCCATTCTTTATATCTTCAATAGCTTCTTGTACTGTATTCAATTGAATAGAGGGTGTGAGCGTATCTGCTTTCATTTTAAACTGATTTTATATGGTAAAGATACAGTAAACCTATTTTTTGCGTTTGATACCACTTATCTTTTGAAAGAATTTTTTTAGTGGATCCAAAAAATTGTCTATATCAAACAGACCTTGATCTGTGGTAGCTCTGTAGGTAAGATAAACACCAAGTGGCAACATAATGATAGAACTGAGCCAACTGGCAATCCAGGCTGCAACACTACCATCTTCTGCACTGTTTTTTGCAAATATACCAATGAAGTGATACGTTAGAAAAAGTACTACGCCTATCACAATAGGAAGTCCCAAACCACCTTTTCTAATAATCGCCCCTAACGGTGCACCTACAAAAAACAGAATTATACAACCAAATGCCAAAACAAATTTTTCGTGAAGCGCAATTTCATATTTACTCAGGCTTTTGACCTTAATTGCGTTTTCAGATTTGCGGCTTTTTATGGTATTGATGTTGGCATTAACTGTAGTCTTGGCAAAATCCAGGATTTGAACTTGATCTATTAGCTCAAAGTTTTCTAAAACATCATTGCTTACTACTTTAGTAGTATCAATTTTTATTGAAGCAATAAAGGAGGAATCCAATGATTTAAGATTCGTTCTGCGTATTTGGTTCGTTCCCTGCTGTTTAAGATAACGACTATACTGTTTTGATAAGTCTTTAATAGAAGAATCAAGCTTGGTTACATTAAGCATTGTGTACGCATTATCAATGCTTTTTTCTTCCATATCTACATTGTCTAACTCTGAAAGGTCAATGTTTATGGTATAAGTCTCAAAATAACTTTTGACGAAAGGCTCTCTTTGGCGCTTGCGGTAATCGGTTTGTTCTACTTCATCATAATAATTACCATCCTTTAATTTTAAAGACAATACATTATCATTTCCTGCACTTATCAGTTCGCCTTCTTTGGCTTTAATTACCGTGTAATTACCTATTCTCGAGGGGTCTTTCTGGTAAATGATTACATCTTTAAGAAATTGATCGTTATCACCGCTTTTGTCTGAAAGCTTAATGGTATAAAGTTCCCCTATGGAATTATATTGCCCTTTACTCAATGCCATTGCTGGTTTTACCTTGGCAATATTACGGCGTAGATTAAGCGATTCAAATTCTGCTGCAGGAATTACATAATTGGCAAAAAGAAAAGAAACCACGCTTAAGCCAACAATAAAAACAGTTAGGCTGCGCATAGCGCGCTGTAGAGAAATCCCAGAAGATTTCATTGCCGCAAACTCATAATTTTCGGCAAAGTTCCCAAACGTCATAATACTCGTAAGCAAAATGGTAAGGGGCAATACCAAAGTCACAAGCCGTGGGGTAAAAAACATAAGAAACTTCAATATCACAAAGAAATCCAAGTCTTTACCTGCCAGATCTTTGATATATAACCAAACGGTCTGCAAAATAAAAATGAACATCAAGATAATAAACGTACTTAAAAAAGTCTTGATGAAGCTTGAGAGTATGTATCTGTCGAGAATTTTCAAAAGTCGCCTAGTCTAACCTGTTGATGTAGTAATCTGAATATTTGTTTTCATCAAAAACAAACATTGCATCTGGCATAGGTTGATCTGTCTTAAAGGAATTTACTGTTATAGTAATTTTGGTCCCATTATTTTGGGTCATAATGAGTTTGTAAATATGCTTAGTCTGAGCATCAACGCCAAGTAGGGCCTGCTTTATCTCACTATTTGAATCCATCGGGATCAATTTTATGTATTGAATTTTTCGCCCATTTACATTTTGATCTATATCCCATTTGTAAGTATATCCTTTATTAAAAAAGGTAAGCATTTTAGAAGGGGTAATGGCATCGTCATCATCTGGGCTTTGTGTAGAAATTGTGATTTCTTCATCTTCTGGGACAATAGTATGCAATTTTTTGCCATCATAAAGCTGAGTGGTTCCCATTAGATTAAGTTTGTATTTATCACCTTCTAGAGTAACATCACCACGTGTTTCTTGATTTACCCCTTGAGCTTCGTTGCTCAAAGAATATTTAAAATCTATGTAAATGTTATCATAGCTTTTAACCTTAGAAGAAACTTCATCAAGCATTGCTTTAGCCTTACTGTCCTGGGCTTTTAAAATACCTTGTCCAAAAATAAGTGGTAAAAAGGCAAAAATAAAAACGGTTAAAGCTATGCTCAAAGTTTGTTTCATTGTATTCAGTTTCATTTTATTCATTATTTAAATGTTGATGTAATGCATTGAGATCAGTAACTAAGACCTGTCTGGCCTTACTGCCCTCAAATGGGCCTACAATTCCTGCCGCCTCAAGTTGATCTATGATCCTCCCGGCACGGTTGTAACCTAATTTAAGCTTTCGTTGCAGTAGGGAAGCACTTCCCTGTTGCGCGGTAACTATTACTTCTGCGGCCTCATTAAAGAGCGCATCCCTGTCGCTGGCATCTATATCAAGACCTGTGCCACTATCTTCACCTACATATTCAGGTAATAAATGTGCATCGGGATAAGCTTTTTGTGACCCAATATAATCCGTTATTTTTTCTACTTCTGGCGTATCTACAAAGGCACATTGTACTCTCACTAAATCATTACCCTGTGTAAAAAGCATATCTCCGCGACCAATCAATTGATCTGCTCCCTGACTGTCTAAAATAGTCCTGGAATCAATTTTTGAAGTAACTCTAAAGGCAATACGTGCTGGGAAGTTCGCTTTTATAATACCTGTAATTACATTTACAGATGGACGTTGTGTTGCGATTATTAAATGAATACCAATGGCACGTGCCAACTGCGCAAGACGCGCGATAGGCGTTTCTACCTCTTTACCTGCAGTCATTATAAGGTCTGCAAACTCATCTACAACCAGAACAATGTAAGGTAGAAATTTGTGACCGTCATTCGGGTTTAATTTGCGCTTTTTAAATTTAGCATTGTATTCTTTTATATTTCTTACCATCGCATCCTTAAGCAGGTTGTAACGGTCATCCATTTCAATACAGAGGGAATTTAAAGTGTTGACTACCTTAGTATTATCTGTTATAATTGCCTCTTCAGAATCTGGTAATTTGGCTAAATAATGGCGTTCAATTTTATTGAAAAGAGTAAGTTCTACCTTCTTGGGATCAACCAAAACAAACTTCACTTCAGCAGGATGTTTTTTGTATAAAAGGGAAGTAAGAATCGCATTTAACCCCACTGATTTACCCTGTCCTGTTGCCCCAGCCATAAGCAAATGCGGCATTTTTGCAAGATCAACAACAAATGTTTCGTTTGAAATTGTTTTCCCCAATGTAAGAGGAAGCTCCATCTCAGCATTTTGAAATCTGGGAGATGCGATAGCAGAACGCATAGAGACAATGCGTGCGTTTTTATTGGGTACCTCAATACCTATTGTGCCTTTACCAGGAATAGGCGCAATAATACGTATTCCCAAAGCAGAAAGAGACAATGCAATATCATCTTCCAGATTTTTGATTTTTGAAATACGTATACCAGCTTCAGGTACTATCTCATAAAGTGTGACCGTAGGTCCTACAGTGGCTTTGATATGCGCTATTTCAATTTTATAATTCTTTAGCGTATCAACAATACGGTTTTTGTTTTCCTCGAGTTCTTGCTGATCTATAGTAATGCTTTGACCTTGTGTATAATCTTTTAAAAGATCAATGGTGGGGAACTTATAATTGCCTAATTCGAGTGTGGGATCAAATTCTCCAAAGTCTTTAACCAGTTTAGAACTGAGGTTTTCTTCCAGTTCTTCCTCTTCTTCAGTTTCTTCTATTTCTATTGCAAGATCATCATCCTGTTCAGGATCGTTTTTTGATGGGGCAGGAGTAGGGGTTTCAACTTCTTCTTTCCCCATTTCTACTTGAAAGGACGTTGCGGGCTCTTCCTGCTGTGTTGGGACTTCAATGTTATCTTTTTCAAAAGCGGTATCTTCCAATGGGATACGCTCATCATCAGCATCATCTTTTTTAAACTCCGCAGCGATATCTGTTTTTTTCTTTTGTAAATATCCTTGTACACGCTCAGGCGTCAGTTTTAAACGCAATACCATATAGGCAATGGCAAAAAATGTCATTAATAATATAGTTCCCATAAGCCCTAAGTAATCCTGAAGAAAATCGTTTGTCTCGTAACCTTCAGTTCCTGCGAGTAAAGGGTTTTTAGAAGCAAAAAATCCAAAAAAGATAGCCAACCAAAGCATCATTAAAATTCCCCAAAACCAGAATTTCTGTAAGGATTTTTTAGTTTTATCAAAGAAATAGTAAACACCGGTTAGGGTTATTAAAAAAGCCAGAATTAGAGCTGATACCCCAAAGCCTTTGTAAACTAGCAAATGACCAATTGCGGCGCCAAATTTGTTGAGCCAATTATCTGCTTGAGCTTCACGCTCTGAAAGATCATCAAGAATACTTTGATCTGTCTGCCAGCTAAAGAAATAAGAAATAAGTGAAAATAAAAGAGCAACACCCAAAAGGAAGAGAAAGCTCCCAAGGATGATTTTTTGTTGTTTTGTAAGGCTAAAAGATAATTTTTTAGCCGGTTTTTTTGTGGTCTTTTTGGTTTTGTTCTTTTTTCGGGCCATTCAATATTTTGAATCAGGGGGTAAAAATACAAATATCAAACGGGATGTTTAAGGAAAAGTTGTCTGTAAGATTAAACAGGAAAATTAAAAAAAATCAAAAAGTGCTTTCTGCCAAATTATGTTTTCTCTAGTCGTATAAAGTGTACGTTATAAGTAGCTTATTATCTTTCTTCCACCGTATCCAACCTTTTCCCACGTTTTGATATTCATTATTTTCAAGCGCTGTGTAAACCCATTCCTCTTCAATAAGTAAGGGTCGCATAATAGTAAAGTCGGTTTTTATCACTTCTGCATAATCCAACGGTTTTATTTTTGGCTGCTGCTCTTCGCCCGAAATAAATTGAATTATATTGGAAAAAGTATGGTTTCTGGCCAAAATAAAACTTCACCCTCATCCCTATTAAGATAGACTTCTTGACCATTTTTGGAATTAGCTTCTACTTTTATAAATTCTCTTCCCAGCGTATTTATCTTAAAATACATAATGCCATATTCAAGTTTCATAAACTCTGGCCAAAGCCAAGGCGGCGCATAGGTTGAAGTAAAATCACCATATTGATCTCTTGCGGTAACCAAACTATCAGTAGGAATATGCCCAGTTAATCCCTTTTCAGGATTTACTTCTCCATAGAAATAAAGGGTGGAATTATTAAAAAAGTTAGGTTTAAAGAATCCTAGTCCCATTTGATTTTCCTCATTAGTAATAGTAGTTTCTATTTGAGTAAGCATTGCGGTAGGCTCTAGTTTGGGGATAGAGGTTGAGGGTTGTTTGATTGATTCTGTATTGGTTTTTTCGTTTTCTTTCGTTTTTTCACGATTGAGATATCTGTAATGGATTATTCCATAAATGATTAGAACCACAATCACCAATACCCAATTTAATCGAACAATAAATTTATGCTTGACTTTATGAGCAATAAAGAAAGACGCAAGAAAAGCGATTCCACTAAATAGGACTCCATAACCCAGAACGATTACCCCTCCAGCAAGTCCTTGGTTTTTACCTGCGTTTATTATGCCCGCATAAAAGAGACCAAGAATAAAGAATGCAATAAGCATTAAAAAGTAAAAGGCTATTCTAGCTGGCTTAAAGAAATTTTTCATCCTGCTCAACTTAAAAGATTATAGTTGATGAGAAGTTTTCCATTCTCTTTCCAGCGTATCCAACCTCTACCAATTACTTTAAAATCATCATCTAATATTTCTACTTCCATCCAGTCCCCTTCAATATATCTGGACCTAAAAAAAGGTCTGTCATAACTACGACCTGCGGATTTAATGTTAGGATTATCAAAGACTTTTTGAGTGTCCGAAATAAATTCAACCGAATGAATATTTAAAAGAAATTCTGGCCAGAGAATTGCCTGTCCACTTTCCCGACTCACGTAAGCGGTTTTACCAGTTGTTTCATTCACAATTACTTCAAAATAATCTCTTCCCAGACGTTTGAGCTTTAAATAAAATATGGCGTAGTCGAGTTTATCATGAATGGGCTGAAACCAAGTAGGAGCGCTTAATAGTGCATAATTGTTATATTGATCTTTGCCAAAGGTGAGACTGTCTATTGGAGTTTCCTGACCCGAAATTTTCTGTCTATTAGGTACATCGTAGAAATATAGTTTATCTATGTTGATAAAATCAGGACTGTAAAAACCCATATTCATTTCTTTGTTTTGGGCATAATCAATATTTACCATACTCAGGTAAATACAAGCAGTTATGAATATTTTGAGTACGGTTTGAGTAGGGAGATAGGAAAATCCAGAATCAAGAGAAAAAGCACATAAAATACTCATAATTAGTTTATTATGGATTTAAAGATAACCTCATATTTGGATTTATCCCAATTTAAGCTGCTATTTCACTTCGTTCAATTACCCAAACGGGTGGTTTTGTGCAGCACCAATTTTTAAGTGAAACCTGTTAAATATTACCCAAATGGGTAATTGTCAACAACTTATAGTGTGGTTAGTTTTGATAATGAATCAATTTAACTTAATTGAAAATGAAAACTAATAAAGTAAAACTGGCATTGATTTTTCTTTTGGCTTTTGGAATATCTACTACAGCAGAAGCTCAAATTTTGAAAAAACTTACTAAAAAGGCAGAGCAGGCTGTAACCCGTAAATTGGAAAAGAAAACTGAAGAAGAGACGAATAAAACCATGGATACAATTCTTGGTAACAAGGGAAACAAAGATACCCAAGGCCAAACAGTTTCCAACGGAAGTGCCTCTTCAGATGGTGAAATGAGCAATGCAGAAGTTGGAGCGACTGAGCAAGAAGAGATTACCATGTACAAAAAAAGCGATTGGGTTCCTGGCGAAACCCTAATACTTGTAGATGATTTTGCCGATGATCCAGTAGGTGATTTTCCCCAGCTTTGGAATACTAAAGGCTCTGGTGAACTGGTTACCCTAAGTGATAATCCAAAAAAGAAATGGCTCAAAATGTACAATTACACCAAGTACGAACCGGATCTGCCCAAGGATCTTCCTAAGGATTTCACAGTCGAATATGAAGTACGAGCTTTTAATATTGATGATAAAACTTCGCAAACAGCCATGTTCGGGACAACATTAGGTGATGGCAAAGCTCCATTAAAACCGGGAAGACACTTTGCTCACGTGAAGTACTCACCTTTTTTAAAATGGAAAAAAGATCTTGAAATGAGAGCGATAGATTATGATGGTGGTGGCGAGCTCGCTGCAGGCAGAAGTCAAAAGGATATACGCCAAGCTTTTAAAGATGGGATGCATGTTGGCATATCGGTAAAAGGAAAGCGTTTTCGTGTTTATATTGATGGGGATAAAGTATTTGATGCGCCTCGAGCCGTTAATGATGCTAAAAACTTTAGTAGTATCATTTTTGATACCTATGGGCTTCGTGATGATCAGGCTATTTTAGTAACAAATTTAAGGATAGCCGAAGGATTGCCAGAACCACGCGAAAAATTGTTTAAGACAGGGAGTTATTCTACTACGGCCATTACGTTTGATGTGGATAGCGATCAATTAAAACCGGAGGCTTATGGTATTCTTAAAGAGATTGCTGAAGCCATTAATTCTGAAAAAGGTAAAAATATTTCAATTACTGGACATACTGATTCAGACGGATCTGATGAACATAATATGGATCTTTCAAACCGTCGAGCGATGTCCGTTAAAAATGCCTTAGTAAATGATTTTGGAGTAGATGCTTCCAGTTTAACAACCGATGGCAAAGGAGAAAGTCAGCCTGTTGCTGGCAATGATTCGGCAAATAATAAAGCCAAAAACCGACGAACAGAATTTAAAGTTATATAAGTTGTGAAAATCTCCTAGCACTCTTTGCGATATTTTTTTTTGTTTTTGAGTTCCCTAGATCAAGAGGAAAGAAATTCCCAAAAGCAACTTGTATTGTTAAAGGTGATTTTCATACAAATTGTTCCACTTAAAAGCTTGTAGATTGACTAGGCCAGCGGCAATGTATTCTAATTTGAAGCTTTGATAAGAATGTTTTTACAGACACTTTTGAAATAAGTAACATAACTAAACTCACATAAATTTTATTCATATCCATCCTTTTTTCATCGCTTTGCTAACAGCCTCTGCGCGAGAGTTCACGTGAAGTTTTTTGTAGATGTTCTTTATGTGAGCTTTTACAGTATTGGGCGAAACAAACAAATCTTCTGCAATTTGCTTATTGTTTGTGCCGTTGCTGAGTTTTTGAAGCACCTCCAGTTCTCGTTCGCTTAAGCTGCTTTGTTGCGAAGGAATAAACGAGGCAATTACCTGTCTTGCAATGCTGGGGCTCATAGGCGCGCCGCCTTCATATACTTCTCGAATCCCATTGATTAAAAATTTTGAATTTGAACCCTTTATCAGATAACCCACGGCGCCCATGCGTAGGGCTGAAAATACCACTTGCGACTCATCGTGTACTGTTAGAATAACGATGTTGAGTTCCGGTTGTATTTTTTTTAGATGGGGTAGAGCTTCAATACCACTCATACCAGGAAGATCAATATCTAATAGCAGTACGTCTGGCCTGATTATATCCAATTGCTCCAAGGCCATTTCAGCAGAAAGATAGGCTCCGGTTACCCGAAAACCATCGGCCGCGTCCAGAACTTGCCGAAGGGAATTTAATATAAGGGTATCGTCCTCTATGATGCAAATATCAATCATGAAGATTTTGTTAGCATTTATATTTATGATAAGCCTTTTTTGGTCAAACTTGTATTGTCAATTCTGTACTTTTTAATGGTAGCTTGAATCAACTAAAACCGTATAACTTTCATAACAGTAGAAAGTTAGGAAAATTGATGCTTTCATCCATTACCCAGTCGGGTAGTTTCCAATGACAGGTAAAGCGTAGTCCCTTCATTTTCTATGGATTGTAATTTAAAGATACCGCCTAAGGCTTGGGCACGCTCCTTCATATTAACCAGGCCATTGCCTTGGTTTTGCACAAACTCATAATCAAAGCCTTCTCCGTTGTCCCGCAATGTCAAATTTAGTTTGCCCGGCTTGACGTTGACCTCAAATTGAATTTCAGAGGGATTCCCATGTTTAATACTGTTATTAAGAGCTTCTTTTAAAATGAGCAGTAAGTGCCGTCTCTCGGCCATATTGAGTTCACGGGAAGCTAAACCTTTTGGTATATTATCAGACCTAAACTGTACCGCGGCACATTCACAAAATTTTCCAGCAAAATCTGTAAAACGGTTCAAGGTAGCATTTACATTGTCTTTAGATGGATCAAGTGTCCAGATAAAATCGCGCATACCGCTATTAAGTTCTTGAAGATTGTCTTCAATTTGGGACAGATATTCTTGCATTTTCGGGTTATTCTGAGCGTTGAGCTTGGCCAATTCTGTTACCAATGCAATCCGGGTCATTTTGGTGCCCGCTTCATCATGAAAATCCCGCGAACTGCGCTTTCTAAATATATCGCGTTCCTGCGCTCTTGCCAATTCCAACTGACGTTCCTGTTGCAGGCGTAATTTCAGCAATAGATAAATAGAACCGATTAGGATTAGGCCAAAGAGGCAGTAGGCCCACCACTTGCGGTACCACGGCGGTAACATTTCGATTTTAAGTGAAACAGGCTCACTCCAAAACCCTTCGTTATTGGAAGCTTTGGCAAGCAAAGTATAGTTTCCAGGGTCTAAATTGGTCCGGGTAATTATTGGATTTTTGGTTGTAGTCCAAACCTCTTCAAAACCTTCCAGTTTATAGGCGTAGGTGGTTTCTATAGGCAAGGTGAAATTGAGTGCGCTCAAGCTGATGGAAATAATTTTATCGGCAGGTTTTAGCTGTATTTTATCTAAAAATTCCAACGATTTTGATAGCGTTGTTTTTTTGGATTTTTTTTCAGAGATAAGCACTGGTTTATTTACGATTTTCAAATCTGAAAAATAAACTTGGGGTACTATTGTGTTCTCTTTTAAATGTCGTGGTTTAAACCGAACTACGCCATTTATACTTCCAAAATAAATTACGCTGTCCCGCGTCATTGTCCCAGAATTTCTTAAAAATTCTACATTTTTGGCCCCAGCGATGTACTTATAAGATGTTGCTTTTTTTGAAACTGTACTCAACCGGGAAAGGCCATTGCCCGTGCTTGCCCAATAGATGGAATCACTCACCGGAATGAGTTTGTTTACCGTAATGTCAGACAGCCCATTTTCTTCAGTATAATGATGATACTCGGGATTTCCTTCTTTTAAGAGCTCCTCTTTATTTTGATAATAGTAAGAACCAGATTGTGTATTGAAAAAAATATGATTGTTATGAATCACCACATTGTTTGTGGGCATTCGTGTGAATGGGTTTTTGGCCGGAAATTTCCTAACTACGGTATCATTTATTTTAGTATTAATTATTCCGAAACCGGTTCCGGAGTTTGCAGTCCAAACATTTCCCTCGGTATCAACAGTGAGGTTTACCACAAAATCTGAGCTTTGGAGTTTTGGGTCTTGATTTTCATTTATGTATTGGGTGAAGTTGCCTTCCTTATCTATTTTGATAACTCCTTTCCCATGCGTTGGGAGCCAGAGTGCATCATTATTATCCTCTTTAAATGTATAAACAGAGGGTGTGGGCAATTTGTTTTGGGAAACTTCACCTACGGGAATCTTTTCAATTGTATAATTAAAATTACTTCTATCAGGCCAATTGATCTGTACCGCTCCTGCACCAGTGGCAATATAGATGCGCCCCTTATAATGTTCACCTATACCATAAATTACGGGATGTGGCAGTTTATTTTTCCCAGCTGTAATATGATGAAACGTTTCCACTCCATTCTTTTGCTGAAGTACCGTAACTCCGTTTTCAACATTCCCAATCCAAACCGCGCCTTGACTGTCTTCAAAAATTGCTGATGTATTATTTGCTGCAAGTCCTTTTGTCTTGTCATTGGCTGCGGTAAGCATTTCAAATTGGTTCAAATAGGGGTCATATACGTCCAGTCCAAAACCGCTGCCCAGCCATATACGGTTCTCTTTATCCACAAGTAAATGGGTTATATCATTTGCCGTTATGGAAAGCGCATCACCCACACGCTTTTTAATGTATTTGTAGGTATTATTTTGATAATCGTATCTCACAATTCCCTCGTGGCTGGCAAACCAGAGAATACCTTTAGGATACTCAATAATATCATATACGGTGGCCGAAGGTATGCCATCTGGTTCTTGCATCGGGAGTTGCTCAAAAGTGGGATCCGATGGCTCGCCTATTATCCTTACTACACCGCCGCTCGCCATGGCGAGCCAATAATTGCCTTTACTATCACGGTGCAACTTTTGAATTCCATTGCCCGGGTCTGGCAAGCCGTCTTTTTGATTAACAAGTCTAAATTCATCCTTTTCGATATTGTAAAATACGAGTCCGTCATGAGTGGCGAGCATCAATTCACCATTGTCCAATTTCTTGATATCACGTATGGAGTATATATCTGGAATGTTTTGGGTATTCTCGGTATGCCACCATCCTTTTACCGCTCCAGTTTCGGTATGAATGCGCGATAGACCAGCATTGCTGCCTACGTACATATAGGGAGGGTGTTCAAAAAAGGTTTTGGTAATTGATCCGGCGAGACAATCTTCGCAATCCCCGACTTTGGTAAAATTGGTAAATTGTTTGTTTTGAGGATTGTATTTTGAAACCCCATTGCGGGTGCCCGCCCAGATATTGCCGTTGCGGTCTTCAGTAATGGCATAAACACTCTGATGTGCGATACTGGATTTTGTGGAATCTAAAGAGGGGGTGAAAATTTCAAATGTAGATCCATTAAACTTATTGAGGCCTTTTGTGGTGCCAATCCATAAATACCCACGGCTATCCTGAAAGAGTGCTTCTATTCGGGATTGCGACAAACCGTCTTCCACACCATAATGCTGAAACTGAAAGTTTTCTTGGCCAAGTATTTCACCAAAAATAAAAAAAGAAAATATGAAGACTAAAAAATTGTTCACGCCCCAACAGGTTGAGTTTCTAATAGATTAATCCAAAAACTCCCTTATGGTTTACCCTGTTCTTCGTTTTAGAGATTATATTCCAAGAAATTTTTATTTGAGGGGGAACATTAGGATTTAGAATTATAACCTGAACAGACAGGGATTTAAATAAGGTTATTGCTAACTCCTTATAATGAAGTTTTTAGAACTATTAAATATAGTCTAAAAATTCAATATTTTAAAATAGATTGGATTACAGAATCCTGTTAATCAGAGGATTGAAAGGGTAAACGGAAAATTAAAATATATATGGGTAATAAATAATAAAGCCAATTATTGCAGCAATAATCGCTGCAAAGGCAACAGCCCCTGCAGCAACATCCTTGATTATGCCTATTTTATTGTGAAAGTCGGGGTGTATAAAATCAGCTATTTTTTCTACAGCTGTATTCAATCCTTCTACTGAAATGACTAAACCAATTGCCAACAGCTGAAGCACCCACTCTGTACTTGTTATATTAAAGAAGAATCCAGCCCCTGTTACAAGAATTGCAATGATGAATTGCACTTGTACACTGGGCTCATTTCTGATAAGCAGATATGCTCCTTTAAAAGCATATTTAAAAGCTTTGATTCTATTTGTTATAAATCTTAAGCCATTGCTCATTAATTAAGAGCCTTAAGCGCTGCTTCATAATTAGGTTCTTGACCTATTTCTGGTACTTGTTCTTCGTAAATTACTTTTCCTTCTTCATCAAGAACAATAATAACGCGGGAAAGTAATCCTGCAAAAGCACCATCTGCAATTTCGAGGCCATAATCCTTACCGAATTTGCCGGTTCTAAAATCTGATAAATTAATTACATTTTCAAGACCTTCTGCTACGCAAAAACGCGCTTGTGCGAAGGGTAAATCTTTAGAAATACAAAGAACCGCAGTGTTTTCAAGTTCGCTGGCTTCCTCGTTAAATTTACGAATTGAAGCGGCGCATACTCCAGTATCTACACTTGGGAAAATATTCATCACCACCTGTTTACCCTTGTATTCTTCTAAGGTAACATTTGATAAGTCATTTTTTGCTAAAGTAAAATCAGGAGCTTGAGCACCTTTTCTAGGTAATTCTCCAATTGTATGAGTAGGGTTTCCCCCTAAAGTGATATCTGCCATAGTATAATTCTTTTTGTAAAAGTACTGTTCTGAGCGAACAAGCACAATTAAAGGAATATTAAAATGAGATAGAGTAAAAAGTTTAAATTATAGATCTCGTTTCGTTATTAACCATATAAAAAATTGATTTAAAATTATTTAAAATAAAAATCCCCTTGTGATGTTTCATAAGGGGATTTTATCAATTTAAAATCAATTCTAATTAGCGATCAATCGATCCCAAAACTTTTTGAGCAAAACCATTTGCCGCATCTCGTTCAGACATTCCATCTGCTATCATTTGATGCACTTCTACAGCTCCACAAAGATTAGTTAAAAGCTCACCCACAACATCCATATCTGTGTCTGTTACAGATCTATGCTCTGTAAATGACTCGAGCACATTAATGGTGTTCTGAAGGCTTTCCAGATCGTTGTTTTTTTGTAAATGCTTAATTATTGGTAACTTCATCTACGAGTTCTTTTAAATTTTCAAACCTATTGGTCTGAACTTGGTTTACAAAACTTCCGCCTTTAAAAGTTGCAAAAGTAGGTAGGTTATCTACCTTAGCCAGTTTGCGTGATTCAGGATACTTTTCAGCATCAACAAGTACAAATGCAGTATGTTCATTTTCTGTTGCCAGTTTTTTAAACTTAGGCTTCATTAAACGGCAATTTCCACACCATCCTGCCATATATTGCACAACAACTTTATCGTTGCTTCCTACAATTTCGGCTAGATTATCTTGATCTAATTCCTTTACCATAATTTTTATTTTTTTAGTTAGAAGCTAAGTAAGAAGCAACACCATCACGGTTTGCATTCATTCCTTCTTTACCTTCTTCCCAGTTTGCAGGACATACTTCACCTTTTTCCTGAACATGCGTGTAAGCATCGATCAATCTCAAAAATTCATTAACATTACGTCCAAGTGGCATATGATTTACACCTTCGTGAAATACCTGTCCTTCTTCATCAATTAGGTAAGTTGCACGAAAAGTTACATTGTCTCCGTCTACTGTAAGTATTCCGGTTTCCTCATCATAACGCTCGTTGCTTATATCTAGGATTCCCAAGCGATTTGCAAGGTTTCTGTTAGTATCTGCAAGTATAGGATAAGTAACACCTTCTATACCACCATTATCCTTTGCTGTATTTAACCATGCAAAATGCACTTCTGGAGTATCACAAGATGCACCAATTACGATTGTATTTCTTTTTTCAAACTCTTCTAAAGCTGCCTGAAAAGCGTGCAATTCTGTTGGACATACAAAAGTGAAATCTTTTGGATACCAGAAAAGCAATACTTTCTTATTGTTGTTTTTAGCTTCTTCTAAAACATTAAGTTTAAAAGTATCACCCATCTCATTCATAGCATCTACGTCAAGATTTGGGAATTGTTTTCCTACTAGTGTCATATTAAGTCTGTTTTTTAAGTTTTATTTCTCTGCAAAAATAGACCTAGTTTTGAGATATACTATAGATAAAAAATGTTATAAAACTATACTACTATTGGGCTTCCTTATCCCAATGATAAAGCGACTCAACACTTGACAGTCTCATAATTTTAAGATGTAGTTATTGTATACTAAACAATTAATTGAGGTTATTTTTGCCAGTATGACAATATGTTATTTTTGAAAATTTTTTAGAAAAATTTTATTTCTGCTGAGTAGCGGGAGCCGTAGCAAGTTGCCTAATTTTTATACTAAAAGCGGCGAAAATCAAAGTCATAAACGGACTCAACCAGTTAAAGATAGCATAAACAAAATATTCACCCACGCTAACACCTAGAACTCCACTTTGATAAGCTCCACAAGTATTCCAAGGGACTAAAACAGAAGTAACGGTACCCGAATCCTCTAGCGTACGGCTTAGATTTTCTGGGGCGAGACCTTTATCTTTAAATGCTTTAGCATACATTTTACCGGGAACTACAATGGCCAGGTATTGATCACTTGCAGTTACATTTAAAGCAAGGCAGCTGGCAACTGTACTTGCAAAGAGACCAAAGGTTGTATGAAAAAGATTTAGCAATGCTTTACTAATTGTAGCCAATGCGCCTATTGCGTCCATAATACCCCCAAAAACCATTGCGCAGATAATGAGCCATATAGTTCCTAACATTCCTGCCATTCCACTAGAGGTAAAAAGATCGTTTAAACTTTCATTGTCTGTTGCTACAGAACTGTCCACCGTAATAGCATTCATAATACCTTTATAGCCATTTTCAAAAGAAAGACTCTCTCCTCCGCCCAAGGTTGCCACAATATCTGGCTGAAATATGAGTGCTGCAAGTGCGCCTAAAAGAGTACCTATAAGAAGTGCTATAAGTGGAGAGGTTTTCTTTATGATTAGTGCTATTACAACAACAGGAACAAGAAAAAGCCAGGGGGAAATATTAAATGCCTCATTTATAGAACCCAGTATAGATGCAGTGTCGGCTTCTCCAGAAGGCTCTAATGTAAAGCCTATAATTACAAATACTATTAGTGTAACTACAATAGTGGGAACCGTGGTAAACAGCATATAGCGTATGTGTGTAAAAAGATCTGTTCCTGCCATAGCTGGAGCGAGATTTGTTGTATCACTCAAAGGCGATAATTTATCGCCAAAATAGGCTCCAGAAAGAACAGCCCCCGCTGTCATACCCAGAGAAATCCCTAAGGCATTTGCAATCCCCACAAGTGCTATACCTACCGTCGCAGAAGTTGTCCAGCTACTACCTGTTGCAATAGATATTATTGCACAAATGATCACACACGCAGCTAGAAAAATTGTAGGATTTAAGATTTGGAGTCCATAATAAATCATTGTGGGTATAATACCACTTATCATCCAGGTTCCTGCCAAAGCACCCACCATTAAAAGTATGAGAATAGCACCGGTTGTAGATTTCACATTTTGAGAAACCTCTTCCACCATTAAATTAAAGGATACTTTATTAAAGTGACCTACTATCGCAGCTACTGCGGCACCCAATAAAAGGATAAATTGGTTGGATCCACTTAGAGCTTCATCGCCAAATACGTAAACATTATAAGCCAACATTCCCACTAAAGCAAAAATGGGAATTAACGCTTCCCATATATTAAGTTCTTTGTTCTCAACAATTTTTTCGTTTTTAGGGTCTTGGCTTTGGCTTTCCATAGGGTTTATTTGAACTGCCTACAATAATACGTAAACTATTTTAATTGTTTTTTGAGAAATGATCTGACCATCGGTCGGTAGTAATCTCCCATTCACCCAAGGTGAGAGGCTAAACATCGAAAATCAAAAAAAATATTGGATTGAGTTCTTAATTTTGATTTCAGAAAGTAAAGTTACATTGTTTCATCCTTGTTTTTTGGTTACTTGGTTGTTTGAAAGAACCTCCGTTATATCGGAGGTTTTTTTTAAAATTGACATGAAAAATCAAAACTAAATTTTAAATAAAACGTTGATGAACATAGCAGTTTGAAATCTCATTATTCAATCCTATAAATATCTGTTTCCCCAAATCATATTTCATGAATAAATCATTTTATTTTTTAATAGCTTTTTTAGTGGCTAATTACTTAAATGCCCAGGTTGGTATTAATACCACTGAACCGAATGCATCAACTGTTTTAGATGTAGTTGCCAGCAATAAGGGTATTTTGATACCACGCATACAACTTACAGCTACTACAGATGTTGCAACAATAGAATCACCATTAGAAAGTTTATTGATTTATAATACTACAACTATAGGTGACGTAACTCCTGGATATTACTATTGGGACGGCACAAAGTGGGTGAGATTTGCAATAGAAGGAGGTGGAGGTAATGCAATGTGGTCTCTAGCAGGAAACACCATTACGGATGCTGATTTTCTTGGAACTTTAAATAACAAGCCTTTATATATTAAGATTAATAATCAAAATAAAACCCGCATCTCCGCAAGAGGGCAGATAGAACCTCTAAATACAAATGGGTCTGTTTTTTTGGGTGAGGGAGCCGGTGCTGCTACAAATAATAACGGCATTAATAATACTTTTGTAGGCTATCAGGCAGACTATGATGCTTCCGGTGGTTCTAATAGTATTGCGATTGGCTACAAGGCAAAAACGAGTTCTAATTACTCCATTACCATAGGGGATCAATCTGATGCAGATTCGAATAATTCAATTTCTATAGGGCGCTCTACACAATCACAGGGTAATGAGGGTATTGCTTTAGGTAGAAATACCTACGTTAGTGGAAATTCTTCTATAGCTTTTGGGACATCAGCAAAAGCACAAACAGATTATGCAATTGTAATAGGTAATTCATCTCAAGCATATAGACAAAATGCTGTGGCGCTTGGCAGAAATATAAATGTTCAAGGTGATAACAGTGTGGGAATGGGAGCTAATATCTACATAGGGCATTCAAATTCTCTGGTTTTGGGAAATAACACGCAATCTACCAAAACAAACCAATTGAGATTGGGTAATATCACAGAAGTAGATTTAAATGGGGCAGTGATAGCAAATGTTTCTGATGGGCGATTTAAAAAGGAAATTAATGAAAATGTGAATGGTTTAGACTTCATAAATGCACTTAGGCCTGTCACATATATTTTTGATTCTGAAAAGTACAATGATTTTCATAAGGAGTTAGGTGGAATGGCGAGTTCTAACATCGTAGAATCCGGATTTATAGCTCAAGAAGTAGAAGAAGTTATGCAGAATACAGGCTATGATTTTAATGGTCTTATAGTGCCAAAAAATACTGAAACCGATAATTACAAGATTTCTTATGAAAAATTTGTAGTCCCTTTAGTAAAAGCGGTGCAAGAGCAACAGGAGATTATAGAATCCCTACAACAGCAGATAAATGACTTGAATAAATTAAAGACAGAATTACTAACATTGCAGGCCTCCCTTACCCAATTTAAAGCTTCATCAAACAATGTTAGTATTTCCTCTTTAGATTAATAACTATTAATTTAATACCTCTTCTAGAACTCCACATTCCTCCATACATTTTTTTATCATTTCAAAAGTGCGTTCTATATCATTATCCAGACCTATAGAAAAACGTACCAGGCCATCGCTCAATCCCATTTCTTTTTGCTCCTCAACTGGTATTTCAGAAGAGGTTGATGTTCCCGGAGCACTAAACAAGGTCTTATAAAAACCGAGGCTTACTGCCAAGTATCCCAAGTTTCTATCCTGCATGAGTTCCATTAATTCGTTTGCCTTATCCAGCGATCCCATATCTATGGTTAGCATACCTCCATAACCATATGCTGGATTCATCATTGCGACATACTCTTCATGACCTGGATGTGATGCCAGCCCGGGATAAACCGTGCGTAAACCTAATTCTTCAAATTTATGGGCTAAATACATCGCATTAAAACTATGTTGCTTCATACGTATGTGAAGTGTGCGCAGGTTTTTGAGAATAGAGGCAGCTCTTAAGCTATCCATTGTAGAGCCATAAAGCATAGCAGCACCATCGTTTACATTACGCAATTCATCAATGAATTGTTGTGTACCACAAATTACCCCACCCACTGTATCTGAAGAACCGTTGATAAATTTGGTTAAACTGTGAATGATAACATCTGCACCTAATTCATGCGGAGTTATTGACAGTGGTGAAAAAGTATTGTCCACCACTAAAGTTAGTCCGTGTTTTTTTGCAATTCTGGACATAGCAGCAATATCAGTAATTTCCAAAAGGGGATTACTCACGGCTTCAAAATATAGAACCTTGGTGTTTGATGTTATCGCCGCTTCTACAGCTTCCTCTTTAGTACTGTCAACAAAGGAAGTTTGGATATTTAAACGCGGTGCAAAATTCTTTAAAAAGGCATAGGTTCCGCCATAAATGGTTCTGCTCGATACGATATGATCGCCAGCTTTACACAATTGCATTAATACAGCGGTAATAGCGCCCATTCCACTTGCGGTCACGTGTGCGGTTTCGGTTCCCTCCATAGCGGCAAGTGCCTGACCCAGATAAAGATTAGATGGGGTGGAGTGGCGCGAATACAAATAGCAGCCTTCCGCATTTCCTTCAAAGGTGTCAAACATCGTCTTCGCTGAAAGAAAAGTGTAAGTGGATGAATCTGAAATAGAAGGATTCACCCCTCCAAATTCTCCAAAGTATTGTAGGTCCTGAATTTTATCTGCTGGTTTGTACGACATATCTTATGATTTTCAGCTAAATTGAGGAATATCTATTTATATTTCAAGTATAATTCGTTTAGATAGATTTAAAATCTAATATTTGATTATTAACCGATATATCATCTGAAATTTTAATTAAAATTAATTTAAAACAGAAAATTCTTCGTGAAACTTGACACAATAGATAAAAAGCTGATTAATCTTCTTCAAGCAGATTCAAAACAAACCAATAAAAATCTGGCCAGACAGCTCGATCTTTCAGTAACTGCGGTTTATGAAAGAGTTAGAAAACTGGAACGTTCTGGTGTCATAACAGGCTATCAGGCCGTAATAAATCAAAATAAAGTGGATAAGGCATTTGTAGTTTTTTGCCATATAAAATTGGTGCAGCACAGTAAGGAATATTTAACTGCTTTTGAAAAAGCTGTAATAACATTAGATGAGGTTTTAGAATGCCATCATGTAAGTGGGGACTATGATTATATACTTAAAATTGTTCTAGAGGATATGCAGGAATACCGTGAATTTATGGTTACTAAACTCACTACTCTAAAGCATATAGGAAGTACGCACAGTATTTTTAGGATAAGTGAAGTAAAATATACCACCGCAATTACTCTTTAAATTGCTATTTTACATAGGTGAAAAATTTACTAGATCAACCAATCTATAAAGCTGCGGAGTTTCTCTGGATTTTTGTTATACTCCCAGTGAGCTTCACAATTCCTTATAATTTTTGGATAAAGTTTGCTCTCACATTAATTGGTCTTATTTATGTCATTTTAATTTTATTTAGGCATTCACATATATCCTTTGACATCAAGAAGGATATAAAATGGAAGCGGTTTTGGCTTTATACTTTTTTAAAATTTATAATAATTTCTATACTCATAATAGGATTTGTTTATTGGCAGGATCCCGCTCATCTTTTTTATGTACCTCGCCATCACGTGGGTTTGTTTTCAATAATGCTCGTTGCTTACACAGTGATTTCTGTATGGCCTCAGGAAATTATTTATAGAACTTTTTTCTTCACGCGTTATGCAGAATTTTTTTCAAATAAAAAACTATTGATTTTTGTAAACTCCGTTATTTTTTCCTTAGCTCATTTGTTTTTTAGAAATACCCTTGTAATAGTTATAACTTTTTTAGGAGGGCTTCTTTTTGCCTGTACCTATTTTTATACACGTTCCACAACGCTTGCAAGTATAGAACATGCTATTTATGGAAATTGGCTTTTTACCGTAGGAATGGGGGATATTCTAGGTTTTCCAGGTATGGATGTCACTTGATATTTCTTAATTTTTTGTACATAATTTCCCAAAAAAGGATGTTCCTTCTCAATTGTACATTCTTGCGTATAATCGTAACTTTGGCATCTTTAAATCTTGAAAGATAAAACTATGAGTTCATACGACGTAGCAGTCATTGGTTCAGGTCCTGGAGGATATGTAGCAGCAATACGGTGCGCACAACTCGGATTGAAGACCGCAATAATAGAAAAATATTCAACTTTAGGTGGTACTTGTCTTAATGTAGGCTGTATTCCCTCAAAAGCACTTCTCGATTCTTCTCACCATTATGAAGATGCAGTAAAGCACTTTGAAGAACATGGTATTGAAATTCCTGGAGAAATCAAGATGAATCTTGAAAAAATGATGTCCCGTAAGGCTAGTGTAGTTGAACAGACTACTAAGGGGATAGAATTTTTAATGAATAAAAACAAAATTGACACCTATGAAGGGGTTGGTAGTTTTAAAGATGAAACTCATATTGCAATAGCGACTGCAGAAGGTGAGGATAAGACTATTGAAGCAAAACATATTATCATTGCTACTGGAAGTAAACCAGCCAATTTACCTTTTATAGAATTAGATAAAGAACGTGTAATTACTTCTACAGAAGCATTAAAATTAACAGAAATACCTAAGCATATGATTGTTATAGGTGGAGGTGTTATCGGTTTGGAATTGGGACAGGTTTACAAACGTCTGGGTTCTGAAGTTACCGTTGTGGAGTATTTAGATCGTATTATACCTACAATGGATGCTGCTCAAAGTAAAGAACTTACTAAAGTTTTGAAAAAACAAAAAGTGAGTATTAATGTCTCACATCAGGTAAATGCAGTAGAGCGTAATGGTGATGAGGTAGTAGTAAAAGCAAAAGATAAAAAAGGTAAGGAAGTAGAATTTAAGGGCGATTATGTTCTTGTTTCCGTAGGGCGTAAGGCGTATACAGACGGCCTTAATCTTGAAGCTGTAGGCATTGAAACAGATAAACGTGGAGTTGTTCAGGTAAATGAGCATTTACAGACTAAAGTTTCCAATATTTACGCTATCGGTGATGTTGTACGTGGGGCTATGCTCGCACATAAAGCTGAAGAAGAAGGTGTTTTTGTTGCCGAAACTATTGCAGGGCAAAAACCACATATTGATTATAATCTAATTCCGGGTGTGGTTTATACGTGGC
>CAXBEL010000041.1:0-24511 GCA_963974735.1 uncultured Flavobacteriaceae bacterium
AGCCAAAGGTTACTTTGGAAGACGTAAAAACGTCTACACAGTTGCAAAAAATGCAGTGGACAAGGCTATGCTTTATGCATACCGTGACCGTCGCCAGAAGAAAAGAAATTTCCGTTCATTATGGATTGCCCGTATTAATGCAGGTGCCCGTCTTCACGGAATGTCTTATTCTCAGTTTATGGGTAAAGTAAAAGCTAATAACATTGAGCTTAACCGTAAGGTTTTAGCTGATTTAGCGATGAATCATCCAGAAGCTTTTGAAGCAATCGTAACACAAGTAAAATAAGGGCTAACGCCTAATTACATAACTTTTCCGCTTATAAAAAAGCCCATCTAGTTTTTAGATGGGCTTTTTCTATTTTAAGATTCTCTTATCTAGTTTAAGAAAGAGTCCAATTAAAACTGATTTCTTTATTAATATCTGGATGTAAGCTATGGTGAACAGGACACGTATTAGCCGTGTGTTCCAATATTTTTCTGGATTTCTCATCAACATATTCAGGTAAAGTGAGTACCACTTTAATTCCTGAGATTCGTCTAGGGTTTGCAGCCATAGTTTTAGTTACTTCTGCACTCGATCCTTTTAATTCTACATCCATTTGTACAGCTTTTATACCCATCACGGTGAGCATACAACTTGCTAAACCTGTTGCTACTGTATCTGTAGGAGAGAAAGCTTCTCCTTTCCCATTATTATCTAAAGGGGCATCTGTAATAAATGTATTTCCCGATTTTAGATGTTTACATTCTGTACGAAGGTTACCCTGATAACTTACTGTACTCGTCATATTAGTCCTGTATAGTGTTAAGACGTTCTACAACGTCTGTAGGTACCTCAACCTCTTCCAGCATAAGTTCTGGACCATATTTTAATATATAAACAGCATCATTAAAATACCCGGTTCTAGAATCCTTTATGTAGTTAAACTTATTTTCGACATAATGGGTTTCAAAACCATTTGTAGCAGAATCATATAAATCTTCAGATGAAGCTAGACGCAATAAAGTGTCAAATGTAACATCAAATCCACGTACGGCGTAACTGTTAGGAACTACCCCATATTTGTTTTTATAAGCAGCGATGAAGTCTCCGGCATCTCCAGGTTCATATTCCCTGTCAACAGAAGGAAAATGAAAGTTTAAATTCATTAAGGTCACATTTGATATATCATCACTGTTGTACGCAGTACCTTTATTAGTCGTTAAAAGTGTTATTCTTCTATCTGCTACTTTTGTACTTAAATCTGTCGTAACATTACTTATTAAAGGGATGTCATTTGTTTCTAATATAATCCAGTTTTCCTGTGTTTCAGAAATCTTAGCAGTAATATCATTCCCATATAAAAAATAACCGTTATCCCCTTTTCTTGGATTCACAACCTTTGCATTAGGATATCGAGCTAAAATCTTGTTTTTAACAACAGTATGTTTACCATCTGCAATAATTATAATGTTCTTTCCTTCGCCAGCTAGGGAAATATAATCCATCATATGCTGTCTCAAAAGGTCTTCTGAAGGTCTGGACTGAAACAAATTAGATGCTAAATTTAATCTTGGGGTAATAGGCGAAACCACAGGTATTTGTCTATTACGTAATACAGAACTCGCTTTTTCAACATTCGCTGATAGAAGTGGCCCAATTACTGCGTCTACATTATTAAAATCATTCCTGTTTATAATATCTTCAATTTTTCTAGCATTTCCAGCCTCTTCCCTCCGCGTATACTGTGTATCATACACATTTAGATTTGTAGATATGCCCAGAGTTTTTGCAGAATCAATTGCCATAATAGCGCCACTATAAAAATCTAAAGCGATACGCATAATTCTATCATCCTTCATTGCCTTTTTGCGTACATCACCAGTATCTACAACAGTTTTCCCCAAGTTAAAAGGAAGCATTAATGCAATATTCTTAGTAGAAAAATTATTTAAACGTTGTGTAAGATCTACTTGACCTATCGCAGATGTCGATGCTTCTATACCAGTTATACTTTTAGGTAGTTTTAAGATCATACCTTTTTTAAGACCATCAGCCAATGCAGGATTAAGTTTAATCAACTCTTCCTTGCTCATATCCCATCTTCTGGTAAGGCTGTAAAAAGTTTCTTGTGGCTGCACTTCATAAAATCCATACTCAGAATCTTCGATTACCGCATTCTCTGTATAACTCTTATCTGGTACATTCAGAATAGTCCCTACTTTTAATCCATCAACTATCTCAGGATTTAATGCTTCTAGCTCTGCAATTGTAATACCGTACATAGCAGCAAGACCATACTTTGTTTCTTTTGGCTTTACAATGTGTTTTCTATTTGTTTCAGAAGGTTTTTCAGTTACCTGATTTTCTTCAGAATCTGTATAATTTATAGGTATCTGAATTTTGTCTCCAGCTTTAAGTTCTTCAGAATACAATCTTTTGTTATATTTTTTGATAACATCTACAGGAACATCAAAAGCTTGAGAAATACCAAATAGAGTCTCTTTTCTTTTAACGGTATAGGTCTTAAAATCACCATTGTCAGACTCATAATCCCGAGTATCAATAGACTTATTCCCTGGAAGTATCAGTACAAGGCCCGGGTAAAGATTGCCCCGCGCTTCCGGGTTAAGACGGTATAATTCATAAACAGTGATATTATATTTATTTGCAATACCTGAAACTGTTTCCCCCTCTTGAACACGGTGACTTGCATACGATTGTTGCCCTACCGTAGCACAGCTAAAAACCACAAAAATAAATATGAATAAAATAGAAACGTTTTTCATCGATACTGAAATTTTATAAAATAAAGGTAAATTCTTATTCCCACTCAATTGTAGCTGGGGGCTTAGAACTTATGTCATATACTACTCTATTAACGCCTTTAACTTTGTTTATTATATCATTAGATACCTTCTGTAAAAAAGCATAAGGCAAATTCACCCAATCTGCAGTCATACCATCGGTACTTTCTACAGCTCTAAGTGCTACACATTTTTCATAAGTACGCTCATCGCCCATTACCCCAACAGAATCTACCGGTAGCAACATAGCGCCTGCCTGCCATACTTTATCATACAAATTCCATTCCCTAAGGCCATTAACAAAAATAGCGTCAACTTCCTGTAAGATACGTACTTTCTCAGCGGTAATATCCCCTAAAATACGAATTGCCAAACCAGGACCTGGAAAAGGATGCCTGCCCAATAATGTCTTGTCCATTTCCATAGTTGCTCCTACTCTGCGTACTTCGTCCTTAAACAACATTCGTAGTGGCTCAACAACCTTTAATTTCATAAAATCTGGCAGTCCGCCCACATTATGATGAGATTTAATTGTTGCAGAAGGTCCTCCCGTTGCAGAAACAGACTCTATAACATCTGGATAAATAGTGCCCTGAGCAAGCCATTTTACATCTTCTACCAGATGAGCTTCATCATCAAAAACTTCTATAAAAACACGACCAATGGTTTTTCTCTTTTCTTCTGGATCACTTTTTCCCTCAAGTTGAGATAAAAAACGATCTGAAGAATCTACTCCTTTTACATTAAGCCCCATCCCTTCATACTGCTGCAAAACATCATGAAATTCATTCTTACGCAACAAACCATTATTTACAAATATGCAATAGAGGTTTTTGCCTATAGCTTTGTGAAGAAGCATTGCAGCCACTGAAGAATCTACACCACCAGAAAGACCTAAAACAACTTTGTCCTTGCCTATTTTTTGCTTTAGAGCTTCAACAGTTGTTTCTACAAATGCATCTGGAGTCCAAGTTTGTTCAACACCGGCAATGTTTACTAGAAAGTTTTGTAATATTTGTTTACCATCAGTTGAATGATATACCTCAGGATGAAATTGAATAGCATAAGTCTCCTCCCCCTCTAATCTATATGCCGCATTGAGGACATCATGCGTGCTTGCAAGTCTCACTGCACCTTCAGGGAGTTCTTTTATTGTATCACTATGACTCATCCAGACCTGACTGCCTTCTTTTACACCCTCAAAAAATGGTTCGGCATCTTTTATAACAGAAAGATTTGCTCTACCATATTCACGGGTGTTCGACTGCCCTACTTTACCACCATGAAAATGTGCTAAATACTGCGCACCATAACAAACACCCAAAAGTGGTTTTTTTCCTCTAATTTCACTTAAATCAGGATGTGGTGCATCATCACCTCTCACAGAAAATGGTGATCCAGATAAAATCACTGCTTTATAACTGCTAAGGTCTTCAGGTAAATGATTGTAGGGTTTGATCTCGCAGAAGATGTTAAGTTCACGAATACGACGTGCGATAAGCTGCGTATACTGCGAGCCAAAGTCAAGAATGAGTACGTTATTTTGCATAGGCAAAAATAGTATTTCTAATGAATTTCCCGCTTTAGAAATGAAGTCTAATTTAATAGAAGTTTAAGATTTGTTTAAAGGTTGCAATTGTAGTTAAACTAATATTAAAGTATATTCTATTCATTCTTAAATCGACTAAATTATAGCTTAAATTATATTTTTTGATAAAAGAAACTACGATTGAGACCATTTGTGAAGCCATCAAGGCTGAAGAAGGATTTACAAAAAAGTTACCGGACGAGGGCATTATACACTTCGACAAAATTTTACCATATATCTGTGTTTATCGTTTTAAGGAAAATCCAGATCCTTATTTCACAAGATTGGTAAAAACCCAGGGATCTTATCTTATTATAAAAGACTCTCTTTCTACTACAGAAATTCTTTCCACAATAAGTAATGCCATTTCAGAAAAGCTCAATGCCTTTCTTATTTTAGAACTTTGGCCATTGAGACAAAATCATGAAGCAGAATTTGCAATTTTATGTCCAGAAGATAGGGCTCCTGCTACCGTAAAGACATTGCAGGATGGCTTTGAAGAAATGAGACTTATCTATCCAAAAGTGTCTGTTAATGTGGTTTATTCAAATCAAAGGCATCCAGATTACCTAGATCCACTTTTAGATATTGACACCTCTAAAGATGTGGGAAGTCTGATTATTGGATTAGGTGTTCCTACCCTATATGAACAGCCGGAAGAAGAAGAAATATACTCTCTGTTTTTTAGAAAATTCTTCACCCGCTTTTCAGAAGTGATTAAACGTGCTGTTTATGAATTTATACGCGTACAAACTGCTAATCCCTTTAATCATTATTTGATGTTGGGAAAAACGCATTTGGACAAACCTACTTTACAAGTTGATGATGCTCTAGCACAAATAAGTCATCAAATGGATTTTTTGCTGCGGGTCACACCGGTAAACAGCAATACTGCCTGGGAGAAATTTCAAGAATCAAATTTTGAGAAAGAACCCCCATTTACATATCGCTTAATAGCTCTAGATCCCGAACTCACAAAAAGAAAACTCTACGATCTACCTATCGATCAAATACAAGACCCCACCCTAGCTTATATTTTGCGTGACAAACGACTTGAGATAGAAAAGCAACTGATAATGCTAGAAGAAAGAGGGACTAAAAACTTTCGATTTACAGGTGAAAGTCTTTATGGGATCATTTCACCTAAAGTTTTTAAAGCTGCTGAAGAAATTTTAGAACACTTTCCAGTTCATGTTCAGGATAATCAATTAGAAAGATATGATTGTCATCAATTTGCAGAACATGCACAAAAAGAAATTGACTTTTATAAAGAACATTTCCCAAATCTGGATATAAAACTGGAGATAAGAAATGATATTGCAGGTATTATGGTATCACAATCGAGTTTGCTTATTAGTGATCACCTTAACATGGATACTAAACGTACTGATGCACTTATACAACACGAGGTAGCCACGCATATCCTTACTTATTGTAATGGCAAGATGCAACCTTTAAAACAGATGCAAGCCGGGTTTGCAGGTTACGACAAGTTGCAGGAAGGGTTGGCAGTTATGGCAGAATATCTCGTGGGTGGCCTCACTAAAAACAGGCTTAGATTATTGGCAGCGCGAGTTATTGCTGTTGATAAAATGATTCACGGTGCTACATTTTGCGCTGTTTTTCATTTATTAAAGGACAATTATAATTTCCCTACAAAAACTGCATTCTTTATAACAATGCGCGTTTATCGTGGCGGCGGATTAACTAAAGATGGTGTTTATCTCTCCGGTTTGTTGGAGTTAATGGATTATGTTAAGAAAGAAGAAGATATTTCAATTCTATTTGCGGGAAAATTTAACCACAACCATATTCCTCTTATTAAAGAATTGACACTTAGAGGTGTGGTTAAAAAACCATTGCAACCGCGCTATCTTGATCGCCCAGACGTTAAAGAACGTCTTAAAAAAATAAATGCAGGCATCTCACTTCCAGAACTTGTTCAACCTTAAAAATCCTATTATGAAAATTGCCTTTATAATCAATGACCACAATACCGAAAAACATAATTATACCACAAATTCACTGGGATTTACAGCCTACAAAAGGGAGCACGAGGTTTTTTATATAGGAGTTGGTGAACTTGCATACGTTAAGGAAGGGCATCTATCGGCCAGATGCAAAACAATAAGTGGCAAAAACTTTAAATCTGGAAAGACCTTTTTTGAAGCGGTACAAAAGGAGGAATTTTCGCGTATTTCCTCAGATGAACTGGATGTAATTTTTTTACGAAATGATCCTTCTGATGAAATGGGAGAAAGGGATTGGGCACAAAATGCCGCTTTTATATTTGGGGAAATCGCATTAAGTGATAATGTAATTGTACTTAACCATCCTCAAAGTCTGGCAAGCGCTGTAAACAAAATGTACTTTCAACATTTTCCTGAAATTTTAAGACCAAAAACCATTATTACACGCGATCCAATAGAAATAAAGGAATTTTTTAAATCTCAGAAAAGCAAAATGATCCTTAAGCCCCTGCAAGGATCTGGTGGAAAGAATGTTTTTATGATGGATAAGAAAAATGAACACAATCTTAGCCAAACCATAGATGCTATATGCCGTGACGGTTATGTGATTGCGCAGGAATATTTACCAGAGGCAAAAGGAGGTGACACTCGCTTATTTTTAATGAATGGTAAACCTTTACAAGTTGATGGACAATATGCTATGATGAAACGTATTAATAAATCTGGAGACGTCAGGAGTAATATACATGCGGGCGGCAAGCCGGCAAAAGCATCTATTACAGATCAAATTCTGGATCTGGCAGAAGTAGTAAGACCAAAACTGGTTCAAGATGGGATGTTTCTTGTTGGGATTGACATTGTAGGAGATAAACTTATGGAAATAAATGTTTTTAGTCCAGGTGGATTAAATGTTATGGGAGAAATGTACGATGTGGATTTTACCACTAAGGTTATTCAAAGCATAGAGCGGAAAGTTCAATATAAAAAGACCTATAGAGGATATTTAGAAAACAGTAGAATTGCAACTTTGTAGAAATTCTAGAAGATTAAATTGTTTAATTTAGATTAATATCTAAAATAAAGCGTTCTCGTTAAAAGACATTTTTATGAAGTATATAACTGCTATTATTTTTGCCGTGGCCATAGTGCTGGCAGCTATATTTTTGGGCAACTCCTACGTAAGTCGTGCTAATCCTGACGGTACAATCTCTGTAACAGGACTGGGAAGTAAAGATTTTGTATCCGACCTTATAGTTTGGGAAGCAGATTTTGTACGTACCAATCCAAATCTGCAACAGGCTTTCAACGATTTGGCTAATGACAAGAAAGTCGTTCTTCAATATTTAAAAGACAAAGGTATATCTGATTCTCAGGCAATTTTTGAAGCTGTGCGCACTAATGAGCAAAGAGAAAATCAATATCAAAATGGCAATTATACCGGAAGTATATTTGTGGGTTATGAACTAAGACAGACTGTAAAGGTTGAATCTGCTGATGTTGAAAAAGTAGAAGGTGTTTCCCGTGAAATAACAGAATTACTAAATAGAGGTGTACAGCTTCAAAGTCAACCACCACGTTATTACTATACTAAACTAGCAGATCTAAAAATTGAAATGATATCCAAAGCCACTGAAGATGCGCGGCTGCGTGCAGAAAAAATTTCAGAAAATGGCGGTAGTAATTTGGGCAAACTAAAAAGTGCCAATATGGGTGTTTTTCAAATTACAGGGCAAAATAGTAGCGAAGATTATAGTTGGAGTGGCTCCTTTAATACTATTGACAAGAAGAAGACGGCCAGCATAACCATGCGTCTTGAATATGCTATTGACTAAGCAAGCTATCTATTAGAGCTCTTACAGAGTCACTATTCCAATTGGCGGCTCCGGTTTTCTTTATTAAAATAGTGCCGTTCTTATCTATTAGAAAAGTAGTGGGAATGGACTTATGCATCAATTTTTCCGGTCTGGTATTTGTAGCAAGATAAACTGGAAAATCATAACCTTTTTTGGATAAAAATTCATTTATTACTTCCCTCTCCTCATTGGTAATAAAGGCAAATTTAATTTTATCTGCATAATCATCATATAACTTTTGAAGGGAAGGCATCTCTGCAATACAAGGTGCACACCAGGTTGCCCAATAATTCAATAAGATTATGTCGCCTTGAGCAATAGGCAATGAATTGATTGAACCATCCATACCCCTTAGTTTGTATTGAAGTGGATTTATCTTCTGGCGTTCATCCTTAGTATTCACGGAAGGGGAGAAAGCAAAAATTCTATTTACTGCAATCTGAATAGGCTTCCGGGTATTAGGAAATATAAGCAGCCCTAAAAGAATAAAAAATAGAATATTACTCCATTTGGATCTGCTAATCTTCATATTTCAAAATTAGATCTAAAATATCCATTTTCAACTAATCAAATTATTTATTAAAAGATTCGTTAGGAAAATAAAACATAGTTTTTATCTATTTATAGGAAGAAATTAAAAGTTTATCATTTTTTTTTAACAAATAAAAGTAGAATCATTTCTTGGATAAAGAAGATTAATAGAAGAGGAGAAAGCCTCCTTACCCCTTGCTTTCAAAGGTTTGAGTTAATTATTCACCTGAAAATCAAATGAAAGGAAACACGCGGAGTGTGCTCATTTAAATAAGTTCGTGTGCTTTTTTAAATATAATGTTTATAATTAGTAACAATATTTGTTATAAAAATCTTAAATTTACAAAATAATATCATTTTAAATCCCCTATTATAACATGTCAATATCTAAACAATTAAAATCGCTACGGGAGGGAACAGGTTTCTCTCAAAAGAAAGTTGCAGAAAATCTGGGTATTACTCAGGGTGCTTATTCTTTAATTGAAAATGGACAAAACTCCATTACCACAGAACATTTGCTTACTTTAAGCTCACTTTATAGTGTCCCTACCGATCTTATACTTAAAGGCTCTCGGAACGCCATTATAATGTCTCCCAGTAATGGCTTTATCCCGCTCATAAATGTTGAGGCTCGTGCAGGATTTATAGAAAATCGGGAAGATGAAGAATGGATGGGTTCTTTAGAAATGTATAAAATACCTGGTTATGATCCAGTAAATGGACAAAAACTTTTTGAAGTAGAAGGAGATAGTATGGTCCCTACTTTAATGCACGGCGACATTTTAATCACACAGCACGTAGAGGATCTTACGGAAGTACTTGACGGTTCAGTAGCAGTTATTGTTACTGCAAAATCGGTTCTTACTAAACGTATAAAAAAAGATTTAAATAATAATGCCATTATACTTATTAGCGATAATAGCAAATATGAAAGCATTACTTATTCTTTAAATAACGTCACCGAAATTCTATTGGTTAGAGGCAAGATTACAAGTTCTCTAAACATAATAGATATGGACGCAAATAAACGTGTACAACATTTAGAGGGTCAGGTTGAAAAAATTCAACTAAATATGACCAAACTAATTGAAAAGATAAACACACTGTAAAAAAAAATCCGGTTTAAAAACCGGATTTTTTTGGTATTATATTTACTACTTACTCTCTGGTCACAGACCCTAAAGGAAAAGAAGCCGAGTTAAGATTCATACTATGTATAAATGGCGATACTTCTGTTGCTGTTGCATCTAGTGGTCTTATAAAAAATGGTGCTTGATCTGTATCTGGAAAAGGTTCAATGGAGATAAATACTTTTTTGCCCCTAAGATCTGGAGGGAAATTAACACCAGCAGGAGCAACCGAATTGTTTAGAAAATCCTCACCAGGAAAAGCTGGAGCAGGTTGGTTACCACTATACGGAGCAAAATCATCTGCACCTTCAGGTCTTGAAAAAGTTCCTGTGGATACGTTAACCGTTCCTTGAGAAGTAGGCAAAACTACCCATCCTTCATACTTCCAGCCATTAGGCAAATTAGGCAGATTAAGACCTGCTCTAGGAGGATTCTCATTAGGTACATACCAGTGAATACCGGCTTGATCATTGGCATTTGCCATAAACGGATCGTCATCAGTAGGAGTTTCTAAAACAAATTCTCCCTGAGCTCCCGCAAAATTGCCTATGGCCTCGTTTATTGTTAAAGAAGCTGAATTTCCTGAAAAATCACCGCTTAAAATAACCGTATTTGAAATAGTGCTATTGCTATCATTACCCGGCTCAATACTTAGCATAAATCTTGAAGCATTATTTAATACTTCAGATTGTAACCTAAAATCCTTTGGGAAATTAGTATCTGTAAATCGACCTAAAGATACATTAGAGCCATTTACCACAATCCAAGCCTCATACTCAGACGTATTGTTCAATTCTTGTAAGCCTATAACATTTAGTGTGAGTTCTGCATTTCTGTCTCCTGCATCATCATCACTTGAGCACGAACTGAATAGAACACCAGCCAATAAGCATATTAAAGATAGTTTTTTCGTAATCATAATATTTAATTTGTTTCTTAATAACGCATGAGTTGAATGCGTATTTTAATAGATAATAAAAAAACCAAACCTCTAAAGTAGAGATTTGGCTTGTTATAGATTCTTAACGCTGTACTAAGAAGCGTTTTCCTTTTTAATCAAGTTTAGAGCAGACCCCTCACGATACCAGCCTATTTGACCAGCATTATAGGTATGATTTGCCTTAACTATATCTTTACTTCCATCTGCGTGTACAACTTCTATTGTAATCTGCTTATCTGGAGCAAATTCTGCTATATCAACAAAGTTAAAAGTATCGTCTTCCTGAATAAGATCATAATCGTTCTCATTAGCAAATGTAAGACCTAACATACCTTGCTTTTTAAGGTTAGTCTCGTGAATACGCGCAAAAGATTTCACTAATACAGCTGCAACACCCAAATGTCTTGGCTGCATTGCTGCGTGCTCTCTAGAAGAACCTTCCCCATAGTTATGATCTCCTACAACAATAGTTTTTATACCTGCTGCCTTATATGCTCTTTGTGCATCTGGCACACCTGTATATTCGCCATTAAGTTGATTTTTAACAAAGTTTGTCTTTTTATTAAATGCATTCACTGCACCTATCAAGGTGTTGTTAGCTATGTTATCTAAATGACCACGGTAACGCAACCAAGGACCTGCCATAGAAATATGGTCGGTTGTACATTTTCCAAAAGCCTTGATCAATAATTTTACCCCTTGCAGCTCTTCAGTTTTAATAGGATTAAAAGGATCTAATAATTGTAGTCTTTCAGACTCTGGATTTACTTTAACCTTTACACTTGATCCATCTTCAGTAGGTGCTAAATAACCCGCATCTTCTACTTCAAAACCTTTAGGAGGTAATTCGATCCCCAATGGCTCATCCAGCATAACCTCTACTCCATCTTCATTCATTAATTTATCTGTTGCAGGATTAAAATCCAAACGGCCGGAAATCGCTATTGCAGCAACCATTTCTGGAGAACCTACAAAGGCATGTGTATTGGGATTACCATCTGCTCTTTTAGAAAAGTTACGGTTAAAGGAATGTACAATCGTATTCTTCTCATCTCCTTTAAGATCACTTCTGTCCCACTGTCCTATACAAGGTCCGCAGGCATTTGTAAATACAGTAGCGCCTAGATCTTCAAAGATCTGAAGCAATCCATCACGTTCTGCAGTATATCTAATTTGTTCAGAACCTGGATTAATACCAAAATCTGATCTTGATTTTATCTTCTTATCTACGGCCTGTTTAGCTATAGAGGCTGCACGTGTTAAATCTTCGTATGAAGAATTTGTACAAGACCCTATTAGTCCCCAATCAACTTTAATTGGCCATCCATACTCTTTAGCCTTAGCACCAAGTTGCCCAACAGGAGTAGCTAAATCCGGAGTAAATGGTCCATTAAGATGTGGTCCCAATTCATCAAGATTAATCTCAATAATTTCGTCAAAATACTGCTCAGGATTTGCATATACTTCTGGATCACCAGTTAAATAATCCTTTATTTCATTAGCAGCATCTGCTACATCACTTCTATCGGTTGCTCTTAAGTAACGCTCCATAGATGCATCATAACCAAATGTAGATGTAGTTGCACCTACTTCAGCACCCATATTACAGATAGTTCCCTTACCCGTACAAGAAAGGTTTTCTGCACCTTCTCCAAAATATTCAATGATAGCACCAGTACCACCTTTTACAGTAAGAATACCAGCTACTTTTAAGATAACATCTTTAGCCGAGGTCCATCCAGAAATATTTCCAGTTAATTTAACCCCTATTAATTTTGGGAATTTTAATTCCCATGCCATTCCTGCCATTACATCGACAGCATCTGCTCCACCTACACCAATGGCAACCATACCAAGACCACCAGCATTAACTGTGTGAGAATCTGTACCAATCATCATTCCACCAGGGAATGCATAATTTTCAAGAACAACCTGGTGTATAATCCCAGCTCCCGGCTTCCAGAATCCTATTCCATATTTATTTGAAACAGATTCTAAAAAGTCAAAAACTTCATTACTACTTGTATTTGCTCTTACTAAATCTTTTTTAGCTCCTTCTTTAGCTTGAATCAAGTGATCACAATGCACGGTAGTAGGAACAGCAACTTGTGGTTTTCCCGCATGCATAAATTGTAATAAAGCCATCTGCGCAGTTGCATCTTGACATGCGATACGATCTGGAGCAAAATCTACATAATCCTTTCCTCTTACAAATGCTTTATCTGTTTTGCCATCCCATAGGTGAGAATACAATATTTTTTCTGAAAGAGTCAGCGGTTTGCCAGTAACCTTACGTGCTGCATCCACACGCTCAGTTATCTTACTGTAAACCGATTTAATCATATCGATATCAAATGCCATATCTTAATTTAATTTAAAATGAAATTTACTGTTGAAATTGTGCTTGAAAAGCGGTACAAAAGTACTAAAAACACGCCGAAATATAAACAATTTAACCTTAATGCATATTCGCTGAACAAACGCTGTTAAATTTAACGGAAAAGCAAATCTATACCTAAGGTTTTAAGTAATTAATAATCAAAGGATGCCAATTTAATTATTTGGCATTATAAGTAGAAAATAAGGTGGATTTTTAACCTAAAAATTAACAGAAATCTTTCTACAGCAGGTCTTTTATTATTCCTTCAATAGTTAACCCTTCTGCTTCTGCCTTGTAATTCTTGATTAAACGATGGCGTAATATCCCTTCTGAAACCGCCTTCACATCTTCTATATCTGGAGAGTATTTACCTTTTACAGCAGCGTGGGCTTTTGCCGCTAGAATTAAATTTTGAGAAGCTCTTGGTCCAGCTCCCCAATCTATATAATCTTTTACAAGTTGTGGTGAATCGGGATTATTAGGTCTCGTTTTAGAAACAAGTCTAACGGCATACTCCACAACATTTTGAGCTACAGGGACTCTTCTAATTAAATGTTGATATTCTAAAATTTCTTCTGCAGAAAATAAAGCACTTACCGTGGCTTTAACGTCTGTAGTTGTCGCTTGCACAATTGAAACTTCTTCCTCATAAGAAGGATAGTCCAGATTAATTGCAAACATAAATCTATCGAGCTGCGCCTCAGGCAAGGGATACGTTCCCTCTTGCTCAATAGGATTCTGGGTAGCCAAAACAAAATATGGATTGCCTAAAGGATATCGCTTACCTGCAACCGTCACAGTACGCTCCTGCATAGCTTCTAATAAAGCGGCTTGTGTTTTAGGCGGTGTTCGGTTAATCTCATCTGCTAGAATAATATTTGCAAAAACAGGACCTTTAAGAAATTTAAAACTTCTGTTTTCATCTAATATCTCAGAGCCAAGAATATCACTTGGCATAAGATCTGGGGTAAATTGAATACGCTTAAAATCAAGACCCAGCACCGTGGCAATTGTATTTACCATAAGTGTCTTAGCAAGTCCAGGAACACCAATTAGCAAAGCGTGACCACCAGAAAATATTGAAATTATAATTTGATCTACGACTTTGTCTTGGCCTATTATAATCTGAGCAATCTCTTTTTTGAGCGCCCCATATTTTTGCACTAAATTATCAATAGCCGCAACATCAGACATACCTTACTTCTTTAACCAGTTATTTTTAAACTCGCAATTACGGTGATTACCGTTCAACTTTATGTATGTCTCAGCAATTTTGTCATCTTGCCATTTTTTAATAGCCTTAATCTGTTTAGCCTGTAGTGCCAGATTTTTAATCTTTACATAATCTAATGCAAAATCTGCTTTGTGCTCTTCTACACGGTCTGAAACTGTATAAATTTCATAACGTGTACGACCGGTTCTCGTTGGATTATTAAATACTAATGAAACCTCACCTTCTTTTAAGTTTTGAACTTTTGGATAAATTTCTGGAGGAAGGTTTTTAAGTTCAAACATACGGTCTTGAGTAGTTGGATTAACTAAAATACCTCCATCACTCGCTGTTTCTTTTTCATCTGAAAATTCTCTTGCTGCTTCTGCGAAAGTCAATTCTCCATCTTCAATACGCTTTCTGATGCTTTCAATAAGGTCTTTAGCTTTAGCTTCAGATTCACTGGTCACTTTAGGAATTCTAAGAATATGACGAAGATCAATCTTCTGCCCTTTTACTTTCTCAACCTTTATAATGTGGTAACCAAATTCCGTTTCAAAAGGCTCACTCACTTCTCCTTCCTGAAGGCTAAAAGCAACATCTCTAAACTCTCTTACAAAAGAGGATTTTCTTGTTACATCACGAAAAAGACCACCTTCACCACGAGAAGACTCATCCTCAGACCACAAAACTGCCTTGGTGGCAAAACTGCTTCCATTTTCTACAATGTCCCTTCTATATTCATTAAGTTGATCAATAACCTTTTGTTTTTCTGCTTCTGGCACTTCTGGTTCAATCATTATTTTTGAGATCTCCAGCTCTACACCAAATACGGGTGGTTCATCCTTTAATACATCATTGTAATAGATGCGTATTTCCTCTGGAGTAACTTCAACAGGTTCAACGATATTCTGTTGCATGGCTTTTGCCAATTCCTGATTTTTATTCAGCTCATATAACTCCTTCTCGAGATCAGAAAGTTTTTCCTTGCGGTAAAACTTTAAAAGACGTTCTTCTGAACCGTTAAACTGCTGAAGAAAATAATCGATCTGCTGCTGGGTATACGATCTAATCTGACCTTCTGGCACATTAATACTATCTATAACCGCATGATGTGCATAAAGCTTATCCTCCATTAATTTATCGAGCAACTGACATTCTTCCATATTCTCTGTGGAAACGCCCTGGCTTTTTAAAGATGCCATGGCCTGTGAAATATCACTATCTAAAATAACGTTATCCCCTACTACTGCAGCGACTCCATCTACTTTAAATGATTTTACCTGCGGCACCTTAACCGTATCTATTGTAGGTGCACTGGCGGTTTCTTCTACCTCTAGAATGTCCTGCGCATTGGCACTAAACATAAATAGCACTGCGGCAACAGTGCATATATTAGTTATAAATCTCAAATTGTTTGTTTTTAATTGCATCTTTTGTAATATCCTTTTCCAATTGTTTTATCAACTCTAACTTTCTCCTGTTTAAAATGATCTGCTTTACTGTAGGCAAAATGTATTCCAAAGGCGCATCTTCATTGCGTTCGAGCCTATCATTTATAGCGATCAAATATAAACCTAATGAATCACGCAACTGCAGAAAATTGGTTTTTTTTAGGAGCTTGTCCTCATTTTCAACGGTAACGGGATTTATTTCGGCAATCACTTTATCCTTACTTATCCAAATGGAATCATTTAAGGAATATGATTTAAATTGTACCGAAATCGAATCCAGATAATTTCGATCTTCATCATTATATCTTATAAATCGATCTTTTATATCCCTAACATTATAATCGGTTTCACCTATATGAACAAAACGAAGTTTTAATAGTTCCTCATTTAGTTTAAAATTTGTTTTATTGTCTTCATAAAACCGGGTTGCTTCCGTATCGCTTATAGCGCTATCTAGGCTTTTTCCTACCAGGGCATCTTTATAAGCTTGTGAGTATAAATCTGATCTATATTGATTAATTAAATTATTGAGACGTTCCTGTTCACTTAATGTTATATTTCTTCGCGCACCCTCCATTAGCAATTGTTGCGTAGCCCACCTGGTTATATAACCATTTGCAACCAAGGTACTATCCTCATCTGTCATTTCTGGGGTTGTCAAATCGTCTATATCCTGCTTATATAAATAAGTATCATTAACCCGGGCGATAGGAATCCCTGTTTCTTCTTTTTTAAAAAGATCGCAGGAAGCAAAAACCAAAGAACATAATATTGCTATAAGGACTGATCTCTTCATCTAGCGTGACAATTCTTTTTTAATTTCTTCAAAGATAGACTCATTGACTTCTATTTCATGTTCTGACTCTAATTGCTCAAGCCATTGTGCTTCCAGTTCTTGTTGATAATCATTAATAACCTTGCCCTTTATTTCATTAAATTGCTTCTGCTGACTAGGTAAGACATCATTTAAAACAACAACTGTATATTCATCTCCTTTATAAACAGGGGATACTCCAGTTTTTGGGTCATAATCTAAAGGTAAAACTTCGTCATCTGCTGTAGCGGTTCTCTTTGTAAAAAAAATATTGACCAATCCGTCAGTATTTAATTCGGTTTTTATTTCTTCAATTGTTTTTCCTTTTTCAAGCATTTTCTGAGCGCGCTCCGCACTTTGCAAGTTAGGCGCCGTAGCAACCAGAACATCATAGCGCTCGGGCCATTGATAATTTGATCTTTTAGACTCAAAATACTTTCTCAACCCTACGGTATCTTCTTTTGCCCTATTCCATATTTTTTCTTCCATCAAGGCAAAAAGAAGGATTCCTTCTTCATATTCTTTTATAATCTGAGCATAATCTGAATTTGTCTCTGCCAAATGCTCTTTGTAATATTTTTTTAAGGATTGATTTATATAATCTTCATAAACAGACTGCACATTTTCTGAAACTGGTTTGGAATCCGCTTGATTTTTCTGCTTTAAAAACAAACCAAAATCTTGATAGTTATTTATCTGATCTTCAATTATAAGAGCAGAATTAGAACCTGATTTCTCATCTAAACTGCTATCTAAATGCTGAGAAAAGTAAGTTACAACTTCAGGAAATTCCTTTACCTCATAAAGTTTTTTCAATTTTTCAATAAGAGCCATCTCTGCAAGTTGCCCGCGCGCATCGTTTCTTACTTTATTTTCCAGAAAAGCATGCAACTCATCAAAAGAGCCCACAGGATATTTTTGAATAAGTTTTATAATATGCCACCCCAACTCAGATTCAAACGGCTCTGTAATTTCTTCTGGTTCCTTTAAGCTAAATGCGACCTGCACAAATTTATCGCTATTTAATCCGCCAGCTCCAAAACGATTGAGCTTCCCTCCCATTCTGGCTGTTATTCTATCATCGCTATATCTTTCTGCCAAGCTCTCAAAAGATTCGCCTTGTTTTAATTTTTGATAGATATCATTTATGCGTTGTTGAATATCAACAGTTTCATCATTTTGATCATAAGAAATTAAAATATGAGCTACTTGCACCTCGCCTTTTGATTTCCTTTTGTCTGTTGTTTTTAAAATATGATAGCCAAAACGAGTTTTTATAATGGGTGAAATTTCGCCTACGGGAGTATTATACGCGGCTTCCTCAAAAGGATAAACCATCTTAAAAGCATCAAACCATCCTAAATCCCCATAATTATTTCTTACTGAAGGATCTTCACTTTTTTTAATAGCCAATGCTTTAAAATCTGCACCCTGCAATAACTGCTTACGAATATCATTTATGGCATTCCAGGCTTTTAAAGTATCTTGTGGAGTGGTGGCATTCTGAAGGCTTATCATTATATGGCTAACCTTCACTTCTTCTACCATATGCTCGTAAGCCTCCTTAATAAGTGCTTCGGTCGCAGGAGCATCTGTCATATAATTCTGCGCCAGTTGCTCTTTATATCCTTCAAGTTCTTGTTTTAACTGAGGCCTTTTATCAAAACCTAAAGCATAAGCTTCCTGAAGTTTTAATTTATATTTCTTGAAAAGATCGAGATATGAAGCAATATCCCTTTGGTTTTTATCAACTAACTCAATGTTTTTGAGATATACCTGTTTAAATTCATTGGTATAGACCGGCGAACCATCCACGGTCATCAAAACTTGATTTTGATCGTTTTGGGAATGCATTAAAAATGCACTACCAGCAAAAACCAAAAACATCACGTATTTATAGTTAATCTTTCCCATTAAAAAGTCAGCAAAAATAAGAATTAAAAGCTGTTTTACAATCTATTTGCCTAACGAAAAGCCATTGTGGTTATTGCCAGGCCTTTTTCAGAAAAATATTAATTTAGTCTTTAAACCAGTTCCAAAATGAAATATCAGCACGAAATAATTATAGATCTACCTATAAAGGAAACTATTGTCAAAATGGATAATATTGAAATATGAAGCATTGGCAAAGAGGACTAACGCGCTATGAGTTGGTTTCTGGCACTCCGGGTGAAGGAGCTAAAATGAAACTGTTTTATGATTTTGGAAAACGTAAAACGGTTTTGACCGAAACAATTCTTAAAAGAAATCTACCACACGAATTTTATGCCTCTTACACCACTAAAGGCGTGTATAATGTAAAGAACAATTACTTTGAACCCGTACTGGATGGAAAAACCAAATGGACGTCCAAATCTGAATTTCAGTTTAAAGATTTAGCTATGAAAGCTATCAGTTTACTTATGCCGGGTGCCTTTAAAAAACAATCACTTAAATATATGCTTGATTTTAAATCATTTGCAGAAGACGGCACAAGTGTGATTAATAATTTCTGATTTTCTGGCACGAGAATTGACATACATCTATATATGGCAAAGATGATTAAATTGATTTGGGACTTTAGAGGTCCTGAAGCTTCTAAAATTGCGGAGCATCACAGTAAGCACTTATTGGAATATGCTTTTACTCAAGAATTGCAGAACAATATGATAAGCAGTGAAGACTTAACTGACATGCATAGTATAGCTTCTATCGTAATTTCTGAAGATATAATGCGTAAAGTGCGTGATGATCTAAAGCCGCACAGAGGCGAATATGTTCAGCAAGAGTCTGATTAGTGAATAAATACAAAAATACTTGGTTAGCTTTTTGCCTTTTTTATCTTTGCCAAAATTTAATAAATCTAAAAACTAATTTAGAATTAACCCCTACCAGCTTATAAATTAAAATACGTTGGTTTTTAAAAATGACATAATGAGAAAATTATTTTTACCGCTTCTTATCCTTTTTATTAGTTTCAGCAGTTTTGCACAGACCAAGGTTGGTACAATAGACAGCGATCTTGTTCTTGCCAGTATGACAGAACTTACTCAAGTACAAAAAGATTTAGAATCCTACGGTGCCGATCTGGATAAGCAGTTTAACGAGCTGGTAACAAATTATCAAAGTAAGGTAAAAGCGTTTCAGTCTGCAGAAGCAACAGTTGCAGAAGCAGATAAAAAGACCAAACAAGAAGAAATCATAGGATTAGAACAGGACATCCAGAAATTTCGTCAAAATTCTCAAGGATTGATTCAGTTAAAACAAAACGAATTAATGCAACCGCTTTATGAAAAAGTTGGAAAAGCACTTGACGCAGTAGCAAAAGAGCAGGAATATACGCAAGTTCTTTCTTTAAGTTCTGGTGTAGCTTATTATGATCAAAATCACGACTTAACTCAAGCTGTGGCAGACAACTTAGGAATTACTTTAAAACAATAATTTTCCTAAATAGAAAAGAAAAGAAAAAAGGAGCCAATTGGCTCCTTTTTTCTTTTCTTAATTTAATTTTATCTGCTATAATTTGGCGCCTCTTTAGTAATAGTTACATCGTGAGGGTGGCTTTCATTAATACCACTAGAAGTGATTTTTACAAACTTGGCCTTATCCTTTAATGTATTAATATCCTTAGCTCCACAGTAACCCATTCCTGCTCTAAGACCTCCTATAAACTGATGGATACTCTCATACAATTCCCCTTTATAAGGAACGCGACCTACAATACCTTCAGGAACCAATTTTTTAATATCATCTTCAACATCTTGAAAATATCGGTCTTTAGATCCTTTTTTCATTGCTTCCACAGATCCCATACCACGATACGTTTTGAATTTTCGACCTTCATAAATAATCGTTTCTCCCGGAGATTCTTTTGTACCAGCCAGTAAAGAACCCAGCATTACACAATCTGCACCTGCGGCAATAGCTTTAGGAATATCTCCTGTGTAGCGTATACCTCCATCTGCGATTACAGGAACACCACTACCTTTAATTGCGGCAGCAACTTCAAGAACCGCACTAAATTGCGGAAAACCTACTCCAGCAACAACACGCGTCGTACAGATAGATCCTGGACCTATACCAACTTTTACAGCATCTGCTCCAGCTTTAACAAGATATCGTGCAGCTTCAGCTGTCGCAATATTCCCCACAACAACATCAAGATCTGGAAAACGCTTTTTGACTTCTTTCAACACCATTACAACACCTCGCGTATGTCCATGAGCCGTATCGATTACAATAGCATCAACACCAGCATTTACCAATGCTTCGGTACGTTCTACGGCATCTCCGGTCACGCCTACTGCAGCAGCCACACGCAAACGACCATATTGATCTTTGTTTGCAATAGGTTTTTGTGTAAGTTTTGTTATATCTCTAAAGGTAATTAGACCTATGAGTTTATTATCATCAGTAACTACGGGTAACTTTTCAATTTTACTTTCCTGTAGAATTTCTTCAGCATCTCCTAAAGAAGTACCTTCTGAGGTGGTAACCAGATTTTCACTGGTCATTACTTCTATAATGGGACGCTCATTGTTTTTTTCAAATCTTAAATCCCTATTGGTAACTATTCCCTTTAATATGCCATTGTCATCTACAATGGGAATACCGCCTATACTATGCTCTGCCATACTGCGCTTTGCATCTTTTACCTGAGCGGTTAATGGCAAAGTGACAGGATCGAGTATCATTCCACTTTCTGCACGTTTAACACGACGTACTTTGAGCGCTTGAGCCTCAATAGTCATATTTTTATGCAGCACACCTATTCCTCCTTCCTGAGCAATAGCAATTGCCATTCGGGATTCTGTAACCGTATCCATCGCAGCAGATACCACAGGAACGTTTAAAGAAATATTTTTCGAAAATTTTGATTGAATATTTACTTCGCGGGGAAGCACTTCAGAAAAAGCTGGAACTAAAAGAACGTCATCGTAAGTAAGACCTTCTCCAAGAATTTTTGAATCGTGAGCAGTCATTGCAATTAGGATTTAATTGCGTGCAAATGTACGGTATAATACCGACTATTTTTGGTTTTTGTAATCTTAAATATTATAAGCAGATTTATTTAAGATAAGCTTCAAAATTCTTTTCTTTCAATTTAAGGGATTTTTCTTCATATCACTTTTTAGTCAAAAACGCTTCAAAAGCCTATTTATATTGGTTCTTTTATACACTCCTTGTACCTTTAATAGGAATTTAAATAATAAAAATTATGGCAATCAGAATAGGAAACAGTTGTCTCAACTGTACACATTTTATTAATGGAGACTTTTGTAGTGAACATGAGACCTCAGTAAGTTCAAGACATACCTGCGACACTTTTGATATGATCTCTGCGTTAAAAGATGATCCCAACTGCACAACCTGTTCCAGATATCAAGGACCCACTTGTGCACATCCACAAAAGGCAGCACCAGAAATGCTCTGCTCCCATTGGGCTCCTCAAAATGCAAGAGCATAAAAATATAACCTTATAAAAGCTGAAGCATCGAGTAATTGTCGGTGCTTTTTTATTATGTGAAATCAAAGTTTAAATAAATCATGCGATATCCATGCGCCTAATCATTATTTTTTTTACACTATTTAAATCTAGTGATAAGCGGAGAAAATTTTAGTAGCCTCGTTGTGTGCAGATTCAAAACTCATAGTTCTAATCCCGGTTTCCGCTTTAGATGAAGCGAAAAAGGAAAGCATTTTTTCTGTTGGCATATTTCCCGTTAGTTCATCCTTTGCCATAGGGCACCCTCCAAAACCTTGTATTGCACCATCAAATCTTCTACAACCGGCATTATAAGCAGCATTAACTTTTTCAAACCATTGTGTAGGAGTTGTATGCAGGTGAGCCCCAAACTCTATAGCGGGATATTTAGGTATCAAATTTGAAAATAAATAATCAATAGTTTCAGGGTCAGAAGTTCCCACTGTATCAGAAAGTGATAATATATTCACTCCCATCGAAGCCAATTTCTCTGTCCACTCCCCTACTATTTCGACATTCCAGGGATCTCCATAAGGATTACCAAAACCCATAGAGATGTAAGTAACAACCTGCTTATTGGCTTTATGAGCAATATCTAATATTTCCCGAAGTACTTCAACAGATTGATCAATAGTTTTATGTGTATTACGCATCTGGAAATTCTCAGATATGCTAAAAGGATAGCCTAAATAATCTATCGCATCAAAAACACTTGCCTCCTGTGCTCCACGCACGTTTGCAACAATGGCAAGTAATTTAGTTTTGGTAGTAGAAAGGTCAAGTTTTTCTAATACCGATGCTGTATCTGCCATCTGAGGGATGGCTTTAGGAGAAACAAAACTACCAAAATCCAAAGTATCAAAACCACAGCGCAATAGCGATTGTAAATATTGTACTTTATTAGCTGTAGGAATAAATTGTTTTATGCCTTGCATGGCATCCCGAGGACATTCAATTATTTTAATGGTTTCTGGCATAAAAAGTCAAAGTTGCATTCAAATATACAATAAGTCCATAGCAATATATCTATCTGATTTAAATCCCATATTTGGATTTAATACTGCCAAATATTGCAAAAAAAGCCTAATTGTATTCTCAACCTCTAGGAATCACTATTGTAAATGTGGAGCCAATATTTGGTTCACTTTCCACTTCAATTTTACCTCCCATTTTGCGGATTATTTCATTGCATAAAATTAAACCAATGCCATTACCAGATTCATTGTTGGTTCCCATTACAGAATAACGTTTTTTATGCTTAAAGACTTGCTCAATCTTATCCTTTTCAATACCGATGCCCGTATCCCTTACAGAAATACGACTCTCTATATCATTCTGCTCTGCCTCAAAAGAAATTTCCCCGTGCTCATTAGTAAATTTTATCGCGTTATGAATTAGGTTACGCAAAATCACCTCCAGAACCTGATAATCTGACTCCACACTAAAAGATGAATCTATTTTACAAGTAATCTGAAAATTTTTCTTTTGAATATCGACGTTTCTGGAATGCCAAATTTCCTCAATTAATTTTCTTACGTAAATTGTTTTTGTAGTAAAATTATATCCATCCATTTGTGAGCGGGCCCAAGCCAGCACTCCCTCCAATAAACCATACAAATCTTCAGCTTGTCTGCTTAATTCTGTAGTAAGCAAACTCATTTCCTCTTTAGTAAAGGATTCGCTGTTTTCCTTAAGCATGTTTACACTGGTAATGATTGCATTTACAGGACTCTTCACATCGTGTGCAACAATTGAAAACAAATTGTTTTTCTGAATATTTATTTCTTCAAGATTTTTATTGTTTCTGTTAAGAATCTGTTGCTTATCCTTAAGTGCCTCGTTAGCTTTCTGTTTCTGATTATTTAAGCGAAATAATAAAAGTAATAATAGCAGAAAGATGAAAAGAACAATTCCTGCGAACCAAATAATAAATCTCTGATTCCTTATTTTAATTTTTTGAATTTCGGAATCATTTTGAAAAAGAATCTTGCTGCCCCCTTTAGGTTCAGGTTTTTGATTTACCTGCTGAGTTACTATAATTAATAAAGTATTATGCAGATCTCTTTGTGCAGATACTTGATATTGAGCAAATACGCAAAAAAAGAAAACAAGTAGGTGAGGAAGACATCTTATGCCAGTAATTGTAAAAGAAAATTTTAGAAATAAGATTGTCAATAAAAAATGGATTTGGGCTATTAATTATTGGTCAAATTTAAATGAAATTATTAAATTAATAAAATAATTAAAATATATTCTAAAAATTCTAAAGATTTAATAATTTCAAATTAATTTCTTTAATAAGTTTAGGACCTTCATATATAAACCCGGTATAAAGTTGAACGAGACTTGCACCAGCATCCAACTTCTCTAAGGCATCCTCAGCCGAATGA
>CAXBEL010000042.1:0-24287 GCA_963974735.1 uncultured Flavobacteriaceae bacterium
TCAGACAGGTCTTCGATATGTTTACTACCCACACAAAGTGTTCCTACAGCGATATTATCTTTAAGTTTAAGCGGAATACCATAATAGAATTTGTATCCCTCTTTACTGACAAATGATGACTGATTGAACCGAGGGTCTAGATCAACTCGGGACTTAAAATCGGTATCTTCTTGAATGGTGATATTGCAAATAGAATCCTCACGATTCATTTGAGATAATTCGTTGCACGAACTTGCAACCGTCCACTGCGTATAGTTATCGATTAAATTAACCTCAGAAAGTTCAGTGCCTGCAACTTTTGCCGCTAAGGTGCTAAGCGGACCAAATTCATTGCGCAATGCCTCGTAGTCCAGATCTAAGTCTGCCAATTTCTGAACGCGTAGAATATCTTTGGGTATCAATTCCTTAAGTTTTAGGGGGCCTAAAAGTAATATATATTATAAGTTAAATTACAAATCCTATTTCTATTTAAGTTACTTTAACATTTTCTGCAGAGTGCTTTCAATTATTGATTACAATTGAGCTGTCTTTTTTATTGGGAACAAATAACAGGTTTAAAACTTCATTTTTAAAAGTATAGTTATCTGTAGGTTTACCATCAATGATTATGGATTTTGGTTCTTTTAATGAATGAATTTTAATATTATATTTTCTGTTATTCAACTTATAGTTATCTTTTTCAGATCTTATTGCTAATACCACTGAATTCGAATTGGTAGACAAAGAAAATGTTGTCAATGAAAAATTCTCTTGTTGATACTTTAATGATTTGCCATCATCATCGTATAGAGCGAACTTACCATTCGCATTTGCATAAATGTCAAGGTTAATAATTGTTGGTGTTTTAACTCCTAAAGTTTGTTCTAGAGGTTGAGTAGCAATGATTGCACCTTCTTTTATAAATATTGGCATTTCATCTAATGGACACAGAATATTTGCATACTGCTTTCCTTCATATTTTTCTTTAGTCCAGAAATTTATCCAATTACCCTCAGGGAAATAAACTACTCTAGTTTGTGCACCTTTTGTAGTAACTGGGCATACCATAAGGTCGTTACCAAGTAAATATTGATCTGTTATTGTATAAACATTATTATCATTCTGGTAATCGAGCACTAACGCGCGCATTAGGGGCGAGCCATTAATATGATTCTGATACATTGCGCTATATAAATAGGGATTCAGTCTATAGCGTAACTCATCATATTTTTTAAATATTGCTAGAGCTTCTTCTCCATAATTCCATGGTTCTTTATAATTGGGGTGCTCCATACCAAAAAGATGGGCAATAGGACTTAGTAATCCAAATTGCGTCCATCTGATATACAACTCGGGGTCTGCCACATGTTCAAAACCACCCATACAATGCGCCCAGTTACTCACTCCAGATAAGCCAATATTTAGACCTGCTTTAATTACGGGCTCAAAATATTGCCACTCACTAGGCCAATCCCCAGCAAAAATAAAGGGATAGCGTTGTATACCTGCGTATCCTTCACGCGTATGATTCATACCACGCTGATTATTATAGTTTTCAAATTTTTCATAGGGAGCTTTTGCATAAGCCAGCGGAAACAAATTATGAAGTCGTTTGATTTCTTCTCCCTGCGGACCAGTTTTATCACTTTCATTGGCTTTCCTTCCGAAAGCACTTCCTTCGTCCGTCTTAAAAAACATAGCTCCGGCATCTGCAAGTCGTTTAGCGCCATTCTCCCACCACCAGTTAACAGCTTCTTCATTAAAAAAATTCACAAATTCTCCAGAATTATTAGGCTCAGGGTATACAAAACCTGCCAAACGTGCTTTATCGAGTAGATCCAGCTTATTACCATTATCAAAACGAGGTCTTACATGTACGCCTACCATACTTAAATCTTGTGTATATAGACTATCAAACATCGCTTCCGGATTTTCAAATGTTTCTCTCCATTCAAATGTAGTAGCACCACTACCACCATTTTTACCGAAAATACGCCATGTAGAATCGAGATGTAAAATGTCTATAGGAATGTTTAAAGCTCTAAATTTTTTTACAAGTTCAATAGGATATTGATCTGAAGTCATTTCTTCGTAACCCCAAGTTCCGCCACTATAAGTACCAACGTGCAAACCTAACGCAGATTTAGGAAGTAATGGAGATTTACCGGTCAAGGAAGTATAGTGATTTAATATAGAAGGGAAATTGGGTCCGTAGATAAAGTAATAGTCCAGTTCTCCACCTTTTGCTTCAAAACGGTATACATCATTTGCGGTATGTCCCATATCCCAGGACGTTTCAAATGAGGTATGAAAAAATATTCCATAACCTCTAGTGCTCATAAAAAATGGAACAGGGCTGTAGTTTGCCTCAAGTACATTGTATGCTCCTACTATATGTGGTAGTCCTTCTCCACGACCCACAGAAAGATTTGTTATTTTCCCTCTTCGGTCCAAAAAATCCATACGTTCTCCAAACCCAAAAAAGTGCTCGTCAGCAAAAAGTTCTTTTTGAGTACCCACCTGTTTATTTTTGATATAGTTTCCGAAATTAACATCCTTAGAAAGTACTTTTCCGGATTGATCTTTAATGGTAATCTGAACAGGGTTTTTAGTCACCTCAATATTAAGGTGTGATGTGTTTAACTCCAATACATCTGTTGATTCCTTTAGATCCCAATTAATTTCTTCCCAATCGTATTTTGTAACCATATAAGATTCGTTAGGTTCAAAATTGCCATTCCAAGAGGTTCTAAATCTTACCATATCAGGAGTGCAGATTTCAATGCGTAAATAACCTTCAGCAGTTTTCATTTGAATGTGTTTGCTATCCCGACTCTCAATAGATTGAAAATCGCCCAATGTAGTTTGAGCTGTTAGCGATGCTGTAAGCAAGAAAGTAATAATAAAATTAGATAAGCGCATAATATTTATGTTGAAAGTATAAACACAAATAGTCAAACACCATATATAGTGTTTGACTATTCTCTAAGTTAATCAGGACCATCGATTGTTAGAATCCTGGGTTTTGCATAGCTTGTTTTTCATTAGGAGATAACGATGCACCATCAATTTTGAGAGCATCAAGGTATGATTGTGGTACAGGACGTAGCAAGAACTTTTCACTCACATTTGCCGCTGCATCAGGATTAAATGCTTTAGCTCTGCTTATTAAACGCTCGGTTCTAGTTAAATCTACCCATCTGTAAAATTCTCCCATCAATTCACGTGCTCGCTCATTGAGTATGAATTCTACAAATAAGTCTGCTTTAGATCCAGCACCTGTAGGGTATAATTGAGAATTAGCTTCAGGTGTACCGGGTGTAAAATAAGCCTCGGTAGCTTGCATAGCCTCTGAGGTACTGGTTTGCGTATCAAAATCAACTTCAGTTTCAGTAAGATAATAAACATAACCTCGATCTTCCCCGGCTTTATAGGCTGCACGCTCTCGTAAATCATTTATATATCCAAGGGCTGTACCGTATTGCTCCATTCTACCATAAGCTTCTGCTGCTATTAAATAGGTTTCTCCTAGACGTGCTATAATTCCGTCACGTGTTCCTTTTGCATCGTTAAAATTGGTTCTAAAAGGATCTGCATATTTAAGCAGTGATGGGTAGGTACTTATATTATAATCTGTAGTTTGATTACCATTCGCATCTACCGCATATCTAGCGACAACAAGAGGAGCTAAGGTCGCTTTATAATCTGGTGTAAAACGTGTGTCACCAGGCTCATTCACAACATAAATGGCTGCAGTATCACCTACATTAAATTTTAATTCTCCAATTAAATCTGGACTTGGTGCAGTTGCTGCTGTCCATCTAGGTACTGAGTTTGTATTCTGAGCGATATAAGACGTTTGAAAACTCTTGTAAAATCTGGAGTCATTTACGCGGTCAAAATTGTCAAGGCCGTATTCTGTAGGCTTTAAGCGTTGAAACTCCCGTCCATCTGCCAAATTACGTGTCATACCAGGAAAAAAGCGATAAACTGATAGAAAATATAAATGAGTTTGATTTCCATATCGCCCTAGAAGAGCCTGTGTATTATCAAATTGTGCAGCTAATAGAATTTCAGATAATTGCTCGTTAGGACCATTTACTGCTGTATAATTAAAGATATCATTGTAATTAGTTGCAAGACTACGTTCACTAATTACTTGATCGGCTATTGTAGCCGCCATTTGCAAATCATTAGGCTGAGTAATATCAGCATTGAGTTCACTAGCTCTTGTAAGATATGCTTTTGCTAAAAAGTGACGTGCAGCAGCTTTTGTAAGACGTCCTTCCTGAGTTTCTTCAGTGGGTAGCATTTCTACAGCCTTTGTTAAATCGTCAATTAATAGATTAAAAACATCAGCTTTAGGTTGTCTAGGAAAGTCTGCACGATCTGTAGTTATAGGTTCTGTCGAAATAGGCACATCTCCAAATTGAGTTACTAAATTATAATAATTGAACCCTCTAAAGAAGTAAAGCTCGCCCATACGTGTATCTTCTAAAGATGGGCTATCTGCCAGTACTTCAGGTATTTTAGAAATTCCAATGTTTGCAAGATTTATCTGCGCATACATATTGTTCCAATAAGGAGCAAGATTGTCTGATTCTGTAGCGTCTAATTCACTACTGTATTGATTCCATTTAATGTGATTAGTTCCTCCACCATTTGTAAAGGTGTCGGTTCCATAATTTGTAAGAACATAGGACCACTCATAATTAAAATGAAAGCGGAGACCCTCATAAGCACCATTAACGAGCTCTTCTATACCTTCTGGACTATTATAGCGTTCTTGGGTTAAGACTGCGACGAGTTCTTCTTGAATAAAATCATCACTACAAGAGCTGTAACTCAGAGGTAAAGCTGCAAGTGCGCAAAATGTTAGTGTTTTATATAAATTTTTCATTCTATTTTTTTTAAAATGTAACGTTAAGACCTAGCACGAAACTATTTGTTGTAATTGAGGAAGCACTGTTATTTGACCCACCATTTTGAAAACTACTGTCAGGGTCTAAGAAATCTGCTTTAGAATATAACCAAGGATTGATTGCCTGAGCGTAAACTTTCAAACTAGATAATCCTACTTTTTCTAACGATTCTCTATCAAAATTATAACCAAGAGATACATATCTTAGTTTTATGAAAGAACCATCTTGGTAATTCATAGCACTATAATATAATGGTTGCCCGCCATTATTGTAATTAGGACGGGGATATTCATTTGTTGGATTATTCGGTGTCCAGTAGTCAACGGCTCTATGTACATATTGACCTTGTAGATCTACTGCGCCTCCTCTTATTGTAGCACCCCATTCTGAATATAAAAAGGCAGACAAATCCCAATTTTTATAACTAAACGTGTTAATAAGTCCTCCTATCCATTCTGGATTGCCATTTCCAATTATTTGACGATCATTTGTAGGATCTATAATTCCATCATTATTTACATCCTCAACTCGTATATCTCCTGGCTCATAATCGGCACCATTCGCATTATATCTAGCAATTTCATCAGCATCTGTAATTTGCCATATACCTATTTTTTTAAAATCATAAATAGCTCCTACTGGCTCACCTATAAAATAACCGTTATTAATATCATCATCAGTACTGCCATCTACTAAGGATACAATTTCGGTACGATTTGAAGTAAAGGTTAAATCTGAAGTCCATCTAAAATCAGGACTTTCAATATTTACTGTAGAAAGTGCAAATTCAAATCCAGTATTTTTGGTTTTTCCTGCATTAACTGTAATAGAGCCATATCCAGTAACAGAGTTAGGGGTTTTTCTCAAAAGAATATCATCTGTATCTGCTACATAATATTCAATAGATCCTGTTATTCTTCGGTTTATAAATCCAAAATCTAAGCCTAAGTTAATTTGTTTAGTATGTTCCCAACCCAAATTTTTATTAGGTAAACTTCCTTGATCAGAACCCTTAGGATCTCCTACGACATAACCTGGAGCAGCTATAGAACCAAATATATAAGGCAACCTAACTAAACCTCCAGAAGTCGAGTAGGGGTCTACTGCTTGATTTCCTACCTCTCCGTAGCCCAATCTTAATTTAAACTGATTGATCCAGTCTATATCTTTCATGAAATCTTCTTCTTCCATTTTCCACCCTAATGCTAACGATGGAAAGAAATCCCATTTATTATTTTCACTTAGAACTGAAGCGGCATCAGCTCTACCTGTTACCGTAAGTAGATATTTGTCTAAAAGACCATAATTAAAGCGAGCCATGTATGAGGTAAGTGTTCTCTTAGTATAGCTTGATCCCCATCCATCAAGAGCTCCTCTATTAGTAGAACCTAAGTTATACCACAGTTGACTGTCATACGGCAGATCTGAGGCGGTCATATCATTACTTTCTCCAGTTACTCGTGAAGAACTCTGTAATAATGTAATTCCTAAATTATGTACATCATTAAAGTTTTTATCATAGTAAAGTAAATTCTCGAGGGTCCACGATACGCTCTCACTAGTTGAATAGCGTGCATAATTTGTAGAAGAAGAGCTACCACCACCACGTAAACTAGATGCGGCACTTTGAAATTGCCCATTTCTAAAATTACGTATATCTGGGCCAAAAATAGTTTTGAATTTTAATCCATCCGCAATCTTTAATTCAGCAAAAAAACTTCCAAACATCCGTGCTGTCTTACGTTCATTCATCACTTCGCCAATATCTCGAATTGGGTTAATAATATTGGGATTACCGCCTGGATTAAAAATATATTCACCATTCTCATCATAAGGCTGGGCGTATGGTAATTGTCCTAGTGAAGCTTCGTATAAAGTCCTTGAACCTCTAGAGCCACCAGCAGCATAACCATAATCTTGCACAGAATAACTGGTGTTTATAGTTCCTCCAATTGTAAACCAATCAACTGGTGATAATTCTAAATTCATTAAAGCACTATAACGAGTATATTCTTGACCAGGAACAGTACCTTGCTGATCCAGATATCCTGCAGAAATATAGGCCTTCATTTTTTCAGAACCCATGCTTCCACTTATGTTATGTTGTTGAAGAATTCCAGTTTGTTCTGCAAAATCTGTCCAGTTTGCAGTAGGTATTTGTGAGCCATCATAAACAGGAACTTCACTCACTCCAAATTGAGCTTGCTCCTCTGCAGTAGTAGGTCGCATTTGTACAATACGAGCATCTCGGTCAACCCAAGAGTAACCATCTAAAATATTATTTAGAGCAGTCTCATCTCCTCCAAAATACTGCGTATCTAAGGTAGGATCTGCATAACCCTTTCCTTGATATAAACCTGCCCCTCGTAGTGCATCTCTTCTGTATTCAGAATAGTCACCAGCATTCCAATAATCTGCAAGATTGCGTATATTTTCCACAGTAACATTTGTACTGTAGTTTAGCTGGAACCTTCCATCTTTACCGCTTTTTGTAGTAACTAAAACCACACCATTGGCACCACGGGATCCATATATCGCTGTGGCAGAGGCGTCCTTCAGAATCTCAACAGATTCAATATCGTTAGGGTTAAAAGCTTCCAACCCTCCAGATTGTAAAGGAACTCCATCTACTACATATAAAGGGCTACTATTTCCACTTATAGAACGTTCCCCACGTATACGTATTGATCCTATTTCACCAGGTCTTGCATTAGATGAGATATTTACACCCGCAGCTTTACCTTGTATACCTTGCAATGTGTTTTGTACCGGAAAATCATTTAATTCTTCAGATGATACCTGAGATATAGCTCCTGTAATATCTGATTTTTTTTGCGTACCATAACCTACGACAACAACTTCATCCAATACAGAACTATCCTCTTCCAATATAATAGGATAAGTAGAAGAGGAGCCAACTATTAGCGAAATCGATTTCATTCCTACAAAAGAAAAAAGTAATGTCTGCCCTTCACTTACCGAAATATTATAATTTCCATCAAAATCTGTTTGCGTACCAGAGGATGTTTCTTTAATTAAAACATTTACACCGGGTAGAGGCATTCCTTGGGAATCTGTTACTGTGCCCGAAACATTTTTATTTTGAGCCCATAACGGAGTTGCGAGCAACAAAAGGCTAAAAATTAGTAATAGGCGTTTTTGCGTTTGTTTCATATTTGATTCTAATTTGTTGAGATAAGCTTAAGTTTTGAATTTATGTTAAAAGTAGTTAAAGATTTAAGTTGTGCTATCCTGTACTTACCGGGCTGTACTATCCTGTGTTTTGTTAATTTTAAATTTCATTATTGTAGTGAACCCTAACAGGACGGCACAGGACAGGGGGATTCAATAATAAACATATTTTTAGCATAACTACATAAAGATGTAGTTCAAGAATATTTTTAGATATCAAGTTAAGTGTCATGAATAACTACTCGAAGTGTATTTCCTTTTTAGCATTTATATTAGTACTAAGTTGTAAAGCACCTGAATTATCAAAAACAAATGCTAGCATCTGGCCCGATACTAAAAACACCACAAAACCGTGGACGCGATGGTGGTGGATGGGAAGTGCTGTAGACAAACCCAATCTTCTAAAACATCTTATAGCCTTTCAAAAGGCAGGTTTGGGAGGTGTAGAAATTACTCCTATATATGGTGTTAAAGGTGAGGAACAGAATTTTATAGAGCATCTTTCGCCTAAATGGTTGGATATGCTAGATTATACCATTAAAACTGCAGACAGTTTAGGACTGGGAGTTGATATGGTTTTAGGAACTGGTTGGCCGTACGGCGGACCGCAAGTCTCTCGGGAATATGCAGCCACTAAGCTAGTGGTACGAAATTATAGAATTAAAAAAGGAGAATCTTTCAATCAAGAATTAATACCAGAAGCGACAGAAAAGCAACCTGCAACACTTACAGCCGTTTTAGCCTATGATTCTAAAGGAGGTTTTAAAGACTTGACAGCTCAGACTAAATCTGGAGTATTAAATTGGACACCACAGGATTCAAATTATAACGTTTATGCACTATTTACAGGTAAAACTGGGCAGCAGGTAAAACGCTCAGCTCCTGGTGGTGCAGGCTATACATTAGATCATTATTCTACAGATGCTTTTGAAGCGTATGTAAAACCTTATGATTCGGCGTTTGCCCAACTAAATGGGAATCTACGTGCTATTTTTAATGATAGTTATGAGGTATATGGCACAGACTTTACTCCTAAATTCTTTTCATTTTTCAAACAAAATAGAGGCTATGATCTTAAACAGTACATCAACCTTTTATTAAGTGAAGAGGATGAAGAACTTGGCAATCGAGTAAAGGCAGATTATAAGTATACTATCTCTGAATTGTTACTTACACAATTTGATGAACCCTGGACGCAATGGGCTAATAAGGGTGGATTTAAAACTAAGTTGCAAGCACATGGTTCACCAGGTAATCTTATCGATTTATACGCTTCAGCAGATATTCCTGAATGTGAGACTTTTGGCTCTATGCCGTATGATATTAAGGGATTTAGACGTGAAGCAGAAAACATTCGATCAGGTGATGCAGACCCCGTAATGCTTAAATTTTCATCTTCAGCAGGGCATATTGCAGGCAAACCTTTAATTTCCTCTGAGACATTCACTTGGTTGCGGGAACATTTTAAAACAGCGCTATCACAGACAAAACCTGAAGCTGAAGAGTTGTTGCTTAATGGTGTTAATCATATCTTCTTGCATGGATCAACATATTCGCCAGATCGAGCCGGATGGCCGGGGTGGAAATTTTATGCTTCGGTTAATTTTAGTCCAAAAAATACGATTTGGGAGGATGTACCGGCGATGTTTTCCTATTTGACAAATGTCCAATCGGTTTTACAGGAAGGTAAACCAGATAATGAAATCTTATTATATTGGCCTATACACGATGAGTGGAACAAATTTCAAAAGGGTAAATTGTTTTTTGAGTTTAAAATTCATTCACTCGATGAGTGGTTGCTAGGTACTCCTTTTTATGAAACCACACAGGAGTTAATGCAAAAAGGATACGGTGTAGATTTTCTTTCAGATAATTTTTTGGAGCAAATTGAAGTACAAAAAGGGACGCTTGTTTTACCTGGAGGAACCTATAAATCACTAGTAGTACCCGACACCGATTTTATGCCTTTAGCAACGCTAAAAAAATTAATAGAATTGAAAAATCAAGGTGCTTCTATAATCTTTAGAGGAATGCCTGAAAGTGTTCCTGGATTTTTTAACTATCAAGAAAAAGCCAAGGAGTTAAAGACGCTTATTGAAAGCAATTCTCTTACAGAAGCAGACCTAGATACAGGCCTGCAAGCAGCTTCAGTGTATCCTGAAACCTTAGTGAATACAGGTCTAAAATTTATACGACGTGATGTTGATGGAAGCAAAATTTACTACTTGGTAAATCATACAGCTAATATGATAGATCAATATATTCCGCTTGCAGGAGAAGTCGATAATGTGATGATCTTAGATCCACTCACTCGCAAAGCAGGCGCAGCACGTACTATGAAAGCAAATGGTATATCTACCGTTAAAGTGCAAATCCCATCTGGCGATGCATTAATTCTTAAAACAAATACCTCAACAATTAAAAATGATTGGGTGTACTCTGAGGCTATTAATACAGGTGTGGAGTTAACAAATTCTTGGAAAATTACATTTGATAAAGGTGGTCCTGTACTGCCTCAAACTACGGAATTAAAACAATTAAAATCCTGGATGACCGTAAGTGAGGATGCTACTAATTTTTCAGGAACTGCTACGTACACAACAATGTTTAATACACCAGATATAAAAGCAGATAGTTGGCGATTAGATTTAGGTGATGTGAGGGAGAGTGCTGCGGTTTGGTTAGATGACAGGTATATAGGTACAGCCTGGTCTGTGCCCTATAACTTAGATTTAGGTAAACTGGATGCAGGAAAACATACTTTAAAAATAAAGGTGACAAATCTTGCGGCAAACAGACTTCGAGCTAAAGAACTACGTGGTGAAGAATGGAAAATTTTTCACGAAATTAATATGGTAAACAAAGATTACAAACCTTTTGACGCGACTGTGTGGGAGCCTACACCTTCCGGTTTATTAGGTCCTGTAAAATTGATTCCGCTAAAAGTAATAACCAAATAACTTGATAAAATAAAGAATAATCAAATGAACAAAACTATTGCATTGCTACTTTTTGCAGCTTTCAGTATCAACTGTGCAGCTCAAAAAACAATAGACCGTAACGATATTTTAGCTACAATGGAATTGACAAATTCCTATTTTATGCAAAAATGGCCAGATGTAGGCAAAACGATTATTACAAACAAAGAACGGCCAAGTCACATTTGGACCCGTGGGGTATACTACGAAGGATTGATGGCCCTCCACGAAATTTATCCTAAAAGTGAGTATTATAAATATGCACTAGATTGGGCAAATTTCCACGATTGGGGTTTTAGAAGTGGTAATGAGACTCGTAATGCTGATGATTATGACGCAGCTCAAACATATATTGACTTGTATAATTTGCAGCCCGATCCTGAAAAGCTAAAAAATACACGAGCCTGTATGCAGAAGTTTTTGCATACGCCACAGAATGATGATTGGGATTGGATTGATGCTATACAAATGGGAATGCCTGTTTTTGCCAAAATGGGTGTGCTCGATAAGGATCCACGTTATTTTGAAAAGATGTATGAAATGTATATGGAAAGCCGAAATATAATAGGTGGCAAGGGCTTATATAATGCTCAAGACGGACTCTGGTGGCGTGATGCCGATTTTGATCCGCCATATAAAGAGCCTAATGGCGAAGATTCATACTGGAGCCGTGGGAATGGGTGGGTGATTGCTGCCTTAGCTAAAACGCTTTCTATACTACCTGAAGAAGCACCACATCGTGAACAGTATGTAGAAGATTTACAGGCTATGGCAAAAGCTTTAAAAAAGGTGCAACGTCCTGATGGGTTTTGGAATGTAAGTTTACACGACCCCACACATTTTGGAGGTAAAGAGACATCAGGAACTGCGTTGTTTGTATACGGTATTGCTTATGGTATTAACAATAATTTATTAGACCGTGAGACCTATTTACCTGTAATTACTAAAGCTTGGAATGCGATGATTTCAGATAGTGTACATGAAAATGGCTTTCTAGGTTGGTTGCAATCTACGGGTAAAGAACCTAAAGATGGTCAGCCATTACGTTATGATAAACAACCTGATTTTGAGGATTATGGTTTAGGTTGTTTTCTTTTGGCAGGTTCAGAAATGTACCGCTTAGAAATTTAAAATGTACTAACAACAATTAATAATTCTTTGTTTAACTTTCTAGTATGAAATTAAAAATAATCTTAATGAGCTTATTTATAAGCAACGGGTTACTGGCACAACAAGAAGAAGTTAAACTATGGGAGGTAATACCGGGAAGTATTGCAAACAAAAAGTATAGTGAAGAAAAACAATACGAGGGAGATCAAATACGAGGTTATAACAAGGTTTCAGAACCTACACTTACTATTTTTACTCCAGAAGTAGGGAAAGCTAATGGCACTGCAGTGATCATTTGCCCAGGAGGAGGTTACAGTCATCTTGCGATTAATAAGGAGGGTTATAAATTAGGCGAATGGTTTGCAGAGCAGGGTGTTACAGGATTTGTATTGAAAAACCGGTTGCCTAATGACGCCATTATGGAAGACAAAACAATTGGACCTTTACAAGATGTACAGCGGGCGATAAGATACGTTCGGCAACATGCTGTTAAATACCATTTAGATTCTTCAAAAGTGGGAGTAATGGGCTTTTCGGCAGGTGGTCATTTAGCCGTTACTGCTTCAACATTATATGATGAAAAAGTTTATGAAAGTGATGAAGGAGTATCTGCAAAACCTAATTTTTCCGTATTAATTTATCCTGTTGTAAGTATGAAAAATGAAGTCACCCATAAGGGCTCTCGAGATAATTTATTAGGGAATAATCCAAACGCTGCCTTAATTAAGAAGTATTCAGGAGAGGAACAGGTTACTATTAAAACTCCAATGACTTTTCTAGTTCACGCCAGTGACGACGGTGCCGTTCCCGTTGAAAATAGTATCAATTATTTTTTGGCTTTAAAAAATGTAAAAGTGCCTGTCGAGATGCATATTTATGAAGATGGTGGTCACGGTTTTGGGATGGGACGTTCAACTACTGCAGATTCTTGGCCTGAAGCTTTAAGTCTGTGGCTCAAGAAACACAGTTTCATTACAAATTAGTATTACTCATTTAAATTTTAACCGGCCTATTTAAAATCTAGCATATAAATTGAAGTGAAGAGGTCGTAAAATTTTAGACTGTTTGAGCCAAACGATTTTTGATTTACCTAAAATGCTTAAAGCGAGTTTCTAAAATTTAGACGTCGAGCAATAAATTTAGCTAGAGTTTCACAAGTCTAGATTTTTTTGGTTCGCTTTTTCATCGATGGAAAAAATGAACATTAATAATTAAAGTTATGATCAGACTCTTCACCCTTAGTTTAATACTACTATTCTTGTTTTCCTGTAAAGCTCAGGAACCCGCTTATTTATTCACCTACTTTAAAGGTAATGGTGAAGACGGTTTGCACCTTGCTCACAGCACAGATGCACTAAATTGGAAATCCCTAAACAACGATGCGTCTATTTTGACTCCAGAGGTAGGTGAGCAAAAATTAATGCGTGATCCTGCGGTAATTCTTGGAGGTGATGGTAAATACCATATGGTGTGGACTACTGGATGGACAGAACGGGGTATTGGGTATGCTTCCTCAAAAGATTTAATTAACTGGTCTGAGCAGCAATTGATTCCGGTATTGGAACACGAAGAAAACGCTCGTAACTGCTGGGCTCCAGAGATCACCTACGATGCTAAAAATGAGGAGTACATGATATATTGGGCAACCACCATTCCCGGATTGTATCCCGAAACCCAATCTGAAAAAGACGCCGGTTACAACCATCGCATGTATTATACCCTAACTAAGGATTTTAAAGAATTTACAAAAGCTAAAGTGCTTTATGATCCTGGTTTTAATTCTATTGATGCAAGTATTCAATGGGATGGAAAGCAGTATGTGATGTTTTTAAAAGATGAAACCCGCGAGCCGGCTCGTAAAAATTTAAAAGTCGCATTCGCGGAAAATTTAACCGGTCCCTATTCTGAAGCCAGCGAACCTATCACTGGAAAGTATTGGGCAGAAGGACCTACGGCTTTATATGTAAACGGAAAATGGATTGTGTATTTTGATAAATATATCGATCATCAATACGGTGCTGTACAATCTTCAGACTTAAAAACCTGGACAGATATTTCAGATCAAGTTTCTTTTCCGGATGGTATACGCCACGGGACTGCAATTAAAGTTTCGCCAGCATTTTTGGAAAACGTAAAAACTGTCTTAGCAAGATAATATCAAAAACCCTTTATTAAGTAGCTTATGCAATTAAAAAAACGGTTTTAGACCTTCCCATTTCACATCCCAGCTTCCATCTTTTGGGAAGCCGGGATTTTTTATTTTATTTCCATCCCAACCGGCGCACATCATTGCAACAGCGGTTAATAGTCCGCCATTTCCTGGCATATACAGAGTTAAACGCTCTTCTTGATAGTTGTGTCCATTTTTGAGGTATGTATTGGTCTGCACATCTATAAACAAGGCATCAATTGCTTTCTGTGGCATTCTCAATCGAGTAGCAGTCATCGCAGTCATTGGAAAATCCCACCCCCAAGTATCTTCCCAAGTCCATATCTCCCACACTTTATTAAATGTATGTTGCATTGTGGTTTTATCAAGTAAAGTAGTTGCAGGCAGCATCCCATAAGCTCCTAAAACCGAAGGGTGATCGGTTAAAAACTCAGGATTGGTATAGGAGTCTGTAGCGCTTTCTGTCGCCAAGTAGTAATTTTCCTGAATCGGTAGTTCTGAAAGTTTACTTAATACTTCTTTCCATTTTTCAGGTACAGGTTCACCTATACGTTCTTTCCATTCTATAGCGGTTTTTAAGCCCCAGTTCCAATAGGCGAGTTCGTAGGTTGGGTTAAAGGTTTCTGTTTTTTCAAAACGTTCCTGTGCAGGAATCACCGGCGGACCTAAAACATAGCGGTCATTTTTTTCATCATAATCAGGAAACGAAGCCATAAATTCTGCTGTAGCAAACACCCGGTCTTTATAGTTTTTTAATGTAGTTTTAGTAGCGTCTGCACGGTACATTAATTCGGCAAAGGTGATAAAATGCGGTTGTTGCCATACCAAAAAAGCACCAACCGATGAAGGTCCTTCATCCCCATAAGGGTCGGTCATTTTTTGCCATCTTGCGCCTTCAAAACCTTGTCGGAATGCAAGTTTTTTAGCATTTTCAAAAGCGGTGTTATACCATCCTAAACTGTTCTCCAGCAATTCTGGTCTTCCCCAAAGCGCATAATGAACTCCGTGCCACCAGTGCATTTCTAGATGAGGTTTGCCATACCAACTGTTATAAGTTAAACCGGTTTCCTGAGGTGGCATATTGCCGCTTGTTTGCGCTTTGGTCAAATATTGTGATAACACCACGCGACGCTCCAGTTCATTTGCTCTGGAGTCTGTACTGCCAGAAAAATCTACAATCCCTCCGCTTTCCCAAAACTGTTCCCAACCTGCAGTGCTGCTTGCGTGTACGGTATTTACAGTGGCTAATTCATTAATTTTTTTATCAGAAAAGGTACAGGTAAATGTGATTTTTTCGCCTTTAGGCTTAATACTAAAATAGTGCTGCATCTTTTCTTCAACTTTTGCATCACCTTTCCATTTTAACCCCACCGTATACGACAGCGAATCTAACGAGCGATTGATTACCGCAGTGTTGTCATAATTTGTGGTAAGCGTACTGGTATACTTATTGGGATTTTTCCATTGAGTGCCATAATCAGACCACTTGGCGGTGGGTGCAGGAAAGCGCAGTCGTATCTGGAGTTGCCCCGTATTGAGTAGTGCAGATTCTACGGTAACACCTATCGCATCCTGCTCCTGACTACAAGAGGTAATTACTTTTACCGGGACGCCTTCTACTTTAAAATTACTAATTAATATTCCCGTCCATAAATCTAAGGTTTGATTAACAGCCTCTATATTTTCTGGTTTTACAGGTGTTCCATCTTTTTTGGTGATATCAAAACCCAAATTTCCTAAATGCACCCGATGCGGATTGGATCGGTAATATTCAGCAGCATCTTTGGCGTGTTGCGGTGATTTTACTTGTGTGGCATACGAAACGTTTCGGCCATTTTGATCATAGTCTAACAGGGTTTCTTTAAAATCGAAAGCTTCTGTATTGGGGAATGCATTCCAGCCCCAATTGGATTGTGTTCCTAAGGGAATTCCTTTTTCGTAGAAATCGGGAAAGGTTTGCAAGCCGGTAACATCTGTTGTAAAGGCAAAATTACCATTACCCAGCGTTAACGACGCCAGTGTGTCAATCTCGGTTAGATGTACATTGTGACTCGAGACTACAGCTTTGCGATTTATTTTAGTTTCTAAAGTAGTTTCTTTTTTAATTTCCTGAGTGCAGGCTAATGTACACCCGAGAAAAATCAGACTAAATAGCTGTTTAAGATTCATAATTTTAGTTAGCGTTGTAAGGTGAGACTCATCAAACCGATAATCACATCATTGGTAATACTTTCTATGTGTATACTTTGTAGCGTTTTTTTCGCATCCAGCGGAAGATCTAAAAGTGTTCCTGCTCCACCATCAATTCCATACTGCGTAAAACCGTGAATGTCTGTATAGTCATCAAATTCCCGGGTTATTGCTCCTGTTTTAAATAGGAGGCGCGGAGGTTTTGGAGCGTCGGTTGTAAATGCATAGCCGTCTGTATAATAATCCTGCTCAATGGGCCACCAGTTTTCTGGATTTTTTAGACGCAGCATATCTGAAGTTCCATCGGTATAGGTTACGGTAACCCTGCCATTTTCCATTCGGGTCTGCATTGGGTTTGTGGTACCTGTCATAATCAAGTAAGCGTGGCTTGCTTTTCCCGTAAGTGGTATGGTTATCGTGTCTGGATAGGTATCCCATTTTGAGGTGAAAACTACATTCTCATCAGCTGCTTGCGGTGCTGTTTTAAATGGTATGTATTGTAGACTCTTTATTATTCCTGTAGGTGCTGCTACTTTGCGTAAACCACTATCGTCTATAATTATCTCATCGGAAATGTTAGGATAACACCAATTGCCAATTCCTGTTGTGGGCAGTTGTAGTGTAGGTGATTCTGGTCGCGGACTCAAATACTGTGGTTTGAAAATTTGGTTTACAACAGCATTAAAATGTTTCGATAAATCAACAAAATCAAATTTGGGATCTTGGTAGATGGGAATGTCCCAGTTAGTAAATGCCAACTCAAATTTCTCACCAGAAGATGAAACAAACCGTATTGTATTTGTTCCGGGAACCACTTCTGAATGTGGAATTTTCAGTTGTTTGTTCGCTGATGGTGCAAATTTTATTTTTTGTAGTTGGTGGGTATTTATTTGTAGAGTGCCTTCTAAAGTTTCTGTGCTATTACTTTGTAAATCAATTGTTGCGGTTCCAGAAGAATATTGGTTATTCATAATTTCTAATTTTGGAATAACCTCAAACATTATCGGTTGCCACCAGGTCATCTCATCGTGTTTCAGTTTTATGAAAACAGTTTTATGCCCTAAACCAGAATTAATTTTTGCTTCAATTTTCTTAGCAGAAGTATTAATTTCTAAAAGTGCCTTTTGCGGATCGTGAACTTCCAGAATTTCTGCGTCTAAAGTTTTGAGATTCAATAATTCTTGTGTTACATATTTTGTTTTTGAGGTAATACTATCTAAGGTTTGACCGCCCCATTTAATCTCAATTATATACTGCTTAGCATTACCCGCATTAATGTTGATTTGTGGAGCTCCTACGGCATTAGTATCTATGGTATAGGTTACTTTTTTGCCGTTTACATTGAGTTCTTCAACAATAGAATAGGCGGAATTTAATTCTAGCTGAAGATTTAAATCAGTACTAAATTTATTTTCTAAGGTATAGATTTCGGTATTGCCTGTTCTCTTAAAAGACAACGAGACATCAGGCAGTTGTAAGGAAGCCTGTTCCCATTCTTTTGGGAAACCCGGTTGTATATTTAATTTATTATTGATAAAGTTTGGCTTTATGCCAAAGAGGCCTTCAACTAATGCTCGTGCAGCAACACCTATAGGATCTGCAAAATCCCGGTAGAGTTCGCCTCGCATGGCATCATAAAACGATAACTGCTGAAAGCCGCCAGGTGATGCCCCCAAATACATACTTTCTATAAGTGCACTTTCAAAAAGTTTAAAACCCTTTTCAGGTTGACTGCCTTGCCAGTAGGCGAGTGCCATATTAAGATTCTCTGCTAGAGCGACATTGTTTACAGACCAGGTGTAAGGTTGCCAGTTGGTCGTTGCAACTAAAGAGAGATCATCATATGGTAAACCCTTAGCCGCGACAGGAATATGCGGAATCTCATTTGTCACATAATTCAAACTTTGATACTCTTGAAAATTATCTGAAATACCTTTATCAAGCGCGTGATACACCGTCCAGATTCCGGGAGTTTTATGCAACAGTTGATTTCCTAACGCATCTTTGTATTCAGCAAAAACGCCTTCTTCTGGAAGCCAAAGTCTATTTTGAATGGCGTTTTTTATTTTTTCGGCTTCTGCCAAATAGGTTTTTGGGTCTTTTTCTAAGAGCTTCGCCAATTGCGCAGTCATAAGGTTTGCACGATAATTATATGCCGACGTATACGTCACCGAACCACCGCTGTATTGCAAGGCATCACTAGCCCAGATGGTTGCATAGGCATCATATAGTCCATCATCATTTGCATCAAAATTGCGCTTTTCCCATTTTAGATGCCGCTCAATCACGGGAAAGATTTCTTCAAGAAATTCAGAGTCATTATTCCAATTAAAATGCGTGAGCAGCTGATCTATAAAAACTAGATTCATATCATAATGATGCGCACGGTCATTGCGATTGGGATGTCTGCTAATATAGCCCTCGCTAAACAGTGCTGTGCCCAAAACTTCCTTTTGCCGTGCAAAATGACGGCTGCTGTCTAAAACTGCAGGACCGGTCTCGGGTTCAAAAACCTGTGATTTTCCGTAGCTGCTAAAGTGCGTTTTAGCACGGTCGTGCCAACCTAATACATCTGCGGCATACGCACCACGCCAGGCGTTGAGGTGCATCCGCCAGGCAACTGAACCATGTAAATACGCCGGACTTTCCCAGATAGCATCTGCTGCAGTTGCTAGGGTGCCACCCAGCGTGTTGAGGTAGGGGTTTGGAGTGGTAAGAGTTACTCTATTTGCAAGTATTTTTGCTTTATCTAACGCTTGATTAAATGCTTCTTCTGTAGTACTAGTATCTTGAGTAGTTATAGAATTTGGATTTTCAATATTCCAGTAATAGGTTTTTGAAGCATTCCGTGTAACGGTGCCAAGCACTACAGGCAGTGAATCTACAGTTGAGTTGTTTAAACTTATGGGATTTTGAATCGCAGTTGCACTACCTAGTTTTAATGAGCCTGCAGGGATTGTGCCAATAAGTGTCTTGGTATTTTTACTTGTTTTTTGATCCCAATTAAATTTAAGAGTAAACTTGTTTTTGGCTAGGGTATAGGTGTTTTGTAAGCAATATTCTGGTTGCAGGTAAAATACAGATTCGGGGTCTGCACCAATATCTCCATCTCTATGGAATTTCTTTCCGCTGGCTCCACCAAACAACCAATTGATATCAACCGTTTTTGGCAAATTGGTTTCGGTTACTTTAAGTAAAAAACCTTCATGTGTCGCCGAAGCTAGTACAGTAAGCTGTACCATCCCATTGCCTAAAATTGCATCCCGTAATATGTATTCCATAACTCCGGGCGCATATCGCGTTTCAATACTATCAGCTTCCGTGATCCATTTGGAGTTTTTTCCATTACTAATACCTAGTTTAAAGTTGCCGCCCATTCCCGGCATATACAAAGCAAACTCGGGTAAGTCGCCGGTTTCTACTCTAAAACCTGTATTTGTACCGTATAACGCACGGTTAAATTTCCGATTTCCGTTTACTAAAAGAAAATTTCTGCCGTCTGGCTTATAATGTAGCTGTCTTTTTTGATTATGCCACAACGCTTTTTCTTGAGCGATTACCGATGTAAAACTTACTACAGTTAAAAATAGAGGTATTAAAAAGCGAGCTAATTTTTTGGCTGAAATACTCATTTCCCTTTGTTTTTAGGCTTCAATTCGTCAGGACTGTCATTTGTGTATTTATCAAACTGTTGCTTAGAAGGGGTTTCGAATAGATCCTCAATTAGCGCAATACGGAGCTCATTTTTCGGATTAAACTCAGCTGATACCATATACTTCTGCAAGCTGTAATACAATTGATGGGCAGCTGCATCTTTCTCGGGATCGTTAAGGTCAACACTCACCACCACCAATTTCCCGTTGCCTACTTTGGCTTCAAAAGCCATCGCAAGTCTGCGGTTCATAAACCAGGTGTCTATAGGCTGAATTAGCGGTCTAAAGTCTGCTGGAAAGTCTTCAAGATGCATCACTTGCTGCTTATTTACAATGCTGTACCATTGCAAATCGCTGTGATATCCGGTAGGAAATTCGTTGAATAACGGATGTTCAGGATCTATTAAAATTCCTGTAGTATGTGGTGGTCGCATTTGAAACCACGAGGTATTCCAAAACACTGGGATAAAAGTTTGTATCACTTCGGCACCTTTTACAATCTTACCTGTCGCATTTAATAAAACCGTACCGCCAGCATTTAGAGTTTTTAGCGCTTTTTTGTCAAGCGAAGTACACTCATAAACTTGCGTAGTTACAGCAGGTAATTCTTGGGGGTATACCCAAAAATCCCAGTGATTCTTAAATTCGGTATTTTCAATAGCTATGGTAAGCGTCAATTTTTGCGGAGTTTTGATTTCGCTAAGCGGAACTTTTACTTCACCTAAAGTTGATAATCCAAAACCAATTTCAGGAGTATCAAAATTACCTGAAGCTAGAATAGCTTCTTCTTCATTAGTAATCTGCCAGTTTTGATTAGCGTTTAAAATAGTCCTGCCATAATGAGAAACAAGAGCGGTAGCAGTAAACATTTCGTCATTGGTATATACAAACTTAGGCAGTTCTGCTAAAGGCACTGTAGTGTTTGCAAATTCCCGGAATGCAGTCGCATCTATATAGGGTTTTGGATCCCAAAATGCATCCAACATACCCACAAGGGCAGTTCCTTGACCCGAATAATCACTTAAGGAAAGCATTTGATAGCCGGCATAATTAGGTGTGCGCAATGCTTTTTCTATATCATATTTGTAACACAACGCCTGCAACTTACCGGAAGCCATAAAAAAATCGTCTGCCTGATCAAGCATATGATGATCTGCAAGATCTTCTTCAAAAAGTTCAAAATTCTTAGCTTTAAGCGGGCCTGTATATTTTTCAGTCTCTTTAAAATTCGGGAAAACACAATACTGTCCGAGTTCATGAGACACAAACGGAACTTCAAATTGTGCGATATTTTTGGTAAAAGTTTTTAGGGTTTGTGGCGTTTCATTTTTCCAGTCGAGTCCTCGGGCACCGCCGCGTACCATAAATTCATTATTGGGTACAATCGGCCAGCTTCCACCTACAGATGCCCCTGTGTACAGGCGGCGGTTATCTCTTTGTTTCCAATACTCATTAAAGGCACTTAAATATTCAACTTGACGCCCCGTAGGTTCATTGCCATAAGCCAGCATCACATAGGAGGCGTAGTTACCGTAATGGGTTTCCATACGGTTAGTTTCTTCATAAATATAGGTATCTATGGGCCTTCCCAGACCTAGAGCACTACCGTGATTTGCCCAACTGGGGCCTTCGGGTTGCAAATAGATTCCCACTAAATCTGCAGCTTTAAAAGCAGCTTCGGGGGGACACCAAGAGTGGTATCTTACGTGATTGAGGCCGTGGTCTTTAATAGTTTTAAATACTTTTTTCCAGGAGTCAACATCCATTGGTGGATGTCCGGTAAGTGGATAAATTGCATTATCTAAAGTTCCTCTCAAAAAGACGGGCCTATCATTGATTAAGAAGGAAGTAGCTTTCGTTTTAAAATCTCGAATTCCAAATTGTAGCACTTGTTGATCTATTCCTGCGGAAGAAGATAAGGTGACTTTTGCACGATATAGCGCCGGGTCAAACTCATCCCAAAGCGCAATTTTTTCACCTAACGGAATGGTTGCAAATAGCGTATCCCGGGTTGAGCTGATTTTGAAAGATGCGGTGTAGGGTTTAAGTTTTTGAGTAGTAGTTGTATTAAATGTCTCCAGTTCAACATTTAATTTTAATTTTTCTGCCTGTTGTTTTAACTGTGCGATAGCAACTTTAAAACGAACTTCTTTAGCAGTACGGTCGGGGTATGCCTGAATATCTTCAATATAGATTTCGGGTGTGGCGATTAATTTGAGTTTACCTATAATTCCATTCCAGTTGCCTTGGGTATGATCGGTAAGGCTATGCGAATCTGGGCCTACATTAATATCTTTTATACGGTTATCAACGCGAATACTCAGCGTATGAGTTCCAGGTGTTAAGTAGCTGCTCAACTCATATTGATGTGGTGCTACCATAGAATTTTGCATCCCTATTTTTTGAGCATCCAGATAAAGCAGCGTTTCAGTATGTGGACGTTCTAGGTAGAGGTAAATATGTTTATTATCCCAATCTTTGGGAATAGTAATTTCTTTTTGATACCAGGCTGCACCTACATATTCTTTTTCAGGTGTAAGCCAAAACGGGAATTTTACATCTCCCGCTCGACGGTATTTTTCAAATCGCGGATTGAAGTAAAACGAACTGTCATAAATACTACCTGTCCATTGGGTTTTTATGGTAATATCATTGCCTTTATTATTCGTTAACATCGAACCCGGAAGTATAATGTTGTCTTTAAGTTTGCGGGAAAACCACTGCGCGGTTGTACCCATATCGGCTGCATCGATCTCAAAACGCCAGTTGCCTTCCAGATGTAGCGTATCGCTTTTCTGAGCAAAAATAGAATGCATTCCTAAAAAGCTCATAAATAAACCCAGCAATATAAAAGGATTGCGCATATTAATTAGATTCAAGTTTATTAGGGACTAATTTGATGTTAGGTTTGGGTGCTTTTTCCATCCCATAACCCATATAAAATCCTACATGAGGAGGTTGGTTGTATCCAATATTCTGCCAAGCAATACTCAATCGGTATTGCGGATCATGCATCAGGGTATATTGACGTATAGTAGTGGGAATAGAAGTAGTGTAAATACGCAATTCTGTACCGTCATCGCTAGGTAAAATTAATTCTTCACGCCAATCGCCCAGAATATCTGCGGAAAGGCTGGGAGTAGATTTTGAACCGTTTACTGAATGAGCACCTTCAGCTTTAAAAATTCTGCCTTTTCCATATTTCTCAATATAGTTGCTGTTTAAAAGTTCACGAGTAGGGTCACCATCCCACCATATTAAAAAGTTTGCAACTCGGGGAGCTCTGCCTATAGGATTGCCTTTTATATCGTGAAGATCCCGATTACCAGACCACCACATTTGTGCTCCTATGCGTGTCGAATCTATATTTGCGGCGACACCACGGCCCACATCCTCATTAGGCTGAGCCTCAAACAATACGTTTCCGTCTTTTGCTGAATATAAGACGACTCCCGGTCCTTTTGTACCTTCTTCAATTTCATGTACTCCAAAACGTTCTAAACCGGATATTTCAGGGTCTAGATCACTTACGTGAATCGCATCGCCGTGTCTAAAACCTGTGGTGTATAAACCGCTACCATCATCATCTATCGTCATCGCACCAAAAATGATTTCATCTTTACCATCTTCATCTACATCTGCAACCGAAAGGTTGTGGTTACCCATCCCTGAATAGGGATTATCCCCATTTTCCGAATCAAAGGTCCAGCGGGAGTGTAATTGATTATTTTTAAAATCAAAAGCTGCCAGTACAGTACGTCCATAATAACCTCGGCCCATTACAATACTCGGGTGTACTCCATCAAAATAAGCAACACAAGCCGTAAAGCGATCTACCCGATTCCCAGTATTATCATTTCTGCCATTACCACCGGCTCCACCCCATGCACCAATGTTTCCACGCTCGGGGATATAGTCTGTGGTTGCAACAGCTTCACCGGTTTGACCATTAAAAACCGTAAGATATTCAGGGCCTTTTAAGATTTTACCAAAGGTGCGGGAGCGCTCATCAGTATCGCGCCAATCTGCTTGAGGGTCACCAATTACTTTTCCTAATGCATCTGTCGTGCCGTCTGCGGTTTTGCATACCATT
>CAXBEL010000043.1:0-24147 GCA_963974735.1 uncultured Flavobacteriaceae bacterium
GTGCTTTAACCGGCGCGCAACCTGTTAATACTTTCAAACAGGTTTTAAAAGAGTTGCTTCAGGAAATTTACTCTTGAAAAATGTCATCTGTCAGTTCTAGCGCAGTCGAGAACAAGGATAAAGCTGATTATATCTATTCAACTATAAAAATTTTTCAACTTATGAATAATGATATAAAAATATTTGAGGGCATGCTAAAGTCATAATTTATGAAATTTTAATATAATAAAAGGGTATATCGATAATGGAATAAAATTATAAAAATATACCCTTGAATGGGTATTCTTTTGAGTTGCAATTATAGATATATTGGATTCTAATATTAATTTAAAAACCAATACGATGGCAGAATTAACATTTGAATCCGTAAACAAGGAAATTGAAAATTTAGATTTTAATCAATTAGAATCCGATTTAAAAAAGTCTCTGGATGGCACTTCTAAAATTTGCCTTATATGGAGTAAAATAGGAAGCATAATTCGATTGATATCCAAGGTGCCATTAATTCCAAAAAAATGGAGAGATGGACTGAAATTACTTATAAGCACTCTGGACTCCTTATGCGCTTAGAATATTCTTAATTATCCAATTGAATTTTATTTATTTGGATACAATAAATTATTCATAGGACAAATTCAGATATTAAAACAGCAAATAGAAAAGAAATATTCTATTTGCTGTTTTATATGCTATATAGCTAAGCACTGTTGCTTTACAGAATAAAAGCTTATTGGTATTTCACTTTCTTTAAAATTATCTTCTACATGAGATTTAAAAGGTAGTTCTGACGCATATAAACAAAATCCTTATACGAAAGCAATTGGTCCAAAAATGCAACTTATTAAACTAAACGTATAAGTTGTTGATTGCGTGATGTTTTAGTTTTAATAAATTAAAAATTAAAACCGTTATCATGAAAACTTCACAAAATTTATTTTTCATTTCTCTAGTTCTGTTTCTATTTATTGCTAGCTGTACCAATCAGCAAAACGGGGATGCGGATAACCTCAAGCAACAGATGCAGGATTTAGAAAGTAAAGTCGATAATCTACAGATACAGCTAGATGATCAAAAACTAAAAACAAGAATTAGTTTCAGGCAGATTAGTTCTAGCCTTCTTTTTAATTCTCCCTGGGATGCCTTTCTTAATGAAAGCGACAATTATTGGGATCACGTAGTAGATGTGGGACTATCTGAATGCAGTAAGAATTGTGCAAAACTTGCAAGCCAAAGAAGAAAAGCTTGTGATGAATTACCAGACGGACCAGAAAAAGCACAATGCTTTACAAATTCTGCAATTGCGGCAGCGACATGTAATGAAAATTGTTCTGCACGATTCCCTCCTGACCTTAATTAAATTATAAATTGAGTTAAATCTGTCATTACTTTTTTGATCCAAGAACCTAAAAAATTTCTCTACTGCTCTCAAAATAACAATGTGCTTCAATTTTAAACTAAACAAAAAAAGCCGCCGGAATTTTCCGGCGGCTTTTTATTATAATAAGCGTACTAAAACTAAACTGCTTCAGCAACGCCTTCAATAGCCTCACGAAGTGATTTAGCAGCAGCAGCAGGGTCTTCAGCGCCATAAATTGCAGCACCGGCAACGGCAACCACAACTCCAGATTCAACTACTTTAGTGATGTTGTCTACATTCACCCCACCGGCTATAGATACAGGTACACCAGCGCGGGCTGCTTCATCTATTAATACTTGAATAGAATATCCATCTGCCCACTGCTCATCAAGACCAGCATGGAGTTCTACAAACTCAGCACCAAATTCTGTTACTTCCTGAGCTCTTTTTACGCGGTCTTTAACACCTATCGTATCTACAACTACGCCTTTATTATGAGCTTTACCGGCTTTAATGGCACCTTTAATAGTTGCGTCACCAGCAGCACCTAATACGGTTACTAGATCTGCTCCTGCTTTAAAAGCGATATCTGCTTCTAATTCACCAGCATCCATTGTTTTTAAATCAGCAAAAACCAGTTTGTCTGGATGTGCTTTTTTCATCGCTGTTACTACAGCAAGGCCTTCCTGTTTGATTAAAGGTGTTCCCAGCTCAATAATATCTATATAAGGTGCTACTTTAGCGGTTAAGGCTAATGCTTCTTCTGTTGATAATAAGTCAATTGCGACTTGTAATTTTGTCATAGTTTTCTTTTTTATAGTTAATTTTTATTCCCTTAACGGGTATAATTACTCAGGTTTTATCCTGAAATATTAAAATTGTTAACCCATTCCTAACTTGCTTGTTAGATGGATGTTTATGATTTATTCAAGATTAGCATGTCTTTCCCACAGCTCTTCTGCCGGGGTTCCTTTTTCATCCCATAAGGTTTGAAAAATAGCATCACTAATTAATAATAAAGACTGTTCAAAGAGACTACCCGAGTATTGAGCGGAAATTGTTTTTCCGTGGTCTTGCTTTTGTGCGGCTGGTATAAGCACGATATGGTCAGAAACATCTGCCAGTGGAGAAGTAGTAGTGGTAGAATAACTTACTACCCGTGCTCCTGCGGCTTTAGCTTTCTCTGCAGCTTTTACAACGGTGCTGGTTGTTCCAGAACCTGACGCTGCTACCAAAAGATCTCCTTTACCTATTGCCGGAGTCGTTGTTTCTCCCACAACAAAAACATTAAATCCAAAGTGCATCAAGCGCATCGCATCACTGCGCATAGCAAGACCAGATCGGCCTGAGCCTGTTAGGAAAATTCTGTTAGCGTCTTTGAGATAATTAATAAGTAATGAAGCCTGATCAAAATCGATCCTTGTAGCAAGCTCTAATTGCTCATCAAGAATAAGTTGATGATTGGCTTTTAAAGTTTTAGATAATTCTTCTTGATTCATCCTTTTAATTTTCTATAGTTGGTTACTGTAAAACTACATTCCACTTACGCCTTAAATAGCGTAAAGTCATTGGTATTGTAAATACTGATATTCAGAAATAAATTGTTAAATATATTTTTACCAGCCAACTTTGATTTTCTTAAGGATTTCTAAATGCATTTTACATTTTACAAACTATTTATAATCAGACTAACCTGAATTTTTTGCTTTAAAATCCCTTAGAATACTGAGCTTTTTAAATTGAAAAGTTCTGGAAGTAATTCTGTCAAATAGCACCAAATTAATTGATATTAACACTTAAATTGTAATTATTGAAAATTGACAGTTAGAAGTGTACAAATGATAATTTAATTAAGCTTGTTTAATGAAATGGGAAAATAGCGGTATCACGGATTTTAAATGGGGCAGCGAGATAAAAAATAAAGCGGAAAAAGAGCTCGTTGCTGCAAAAATTGCTCAGTATGTACAAAACGGCCAAACACTTGGTGTAGGTTCTGGGAGCACCGTTTTTTTATCCCTTACTCACATAGCAGATAAGGTTAAAAAGGAACAGCTGGATATTAAAGTAATTCCCACATCTTTTGAGATAGAACTCGCCTGTGCCGCGCTAGGACTTACGATCACCACGTTAAAACAGGACAAACCGGACTGGTATTTTGACGGTGCAGATGAAGTGGACCCGCAAAATAACCTGATTAAGGGTAGAGGAGGAGCTATGTTTCGTGAAAAGTTAATGCTGGTTTCCAGCAATAAGAATTATATAATTGTCGATAAAACCAAAATGGTGCAACGCCTGGGCACCAACTTCCCCATACCTATAGAAATTTATCCCGATGCGATAAATTATGTGCGCAATTGCTTAAAAGAAATGCAGGCAAGCCAAATCGAACTGCGTATGGCCGAGAAAAAAGATGGCCCCGTAATCACAGAAAACGGAAATTTCATCTTGGACGTACACTTTAAAGAAATTCAAAACACTTTTGAAAAAGATATTAAAAGTATCACCGGAGTTATAGAATCAGGCTTGTTTCAGGGATATGGTGTAACTATCATTCAGCCATAATTTTCAACATTCATAATGTGCCGCTCTTTATAATTTGGTTATTATGAAATATGTCTTTATAATTATGACAAATGTCATTAAAATTTTGTACTTTGGTTTAAATTAAAATTGTTGATTATGTCCACTAAAAAATATGCCTCAAATTCTAAAATTAAACCAGAAGTACAAGAAGCAGCTGCCTTGTATGAAAGCCCTTATAAAACTGGCAAAAATTTAAAAGGGCAACTGGCAGAAATTTCCTATGGTTGGAATGATGATTCACGTGGTTTTGATTTGGTTACCGTTATAAGAACGGGTATTGATTATAAAACATTTGAAAACATTGCATCTCAAACACCTTTAAAAGATAAGGATTGGGCAACTATATTAGATACGACTACCCGCACCCTCGTGCGTTATAAAAACGACAATAAAACCTTTGCGCCCACACAGACAGAAAAGATTATTGAAATTCAGCAACTCATGCACTATGGCGAAGAAGTCTTTGGGGATATCAAGTCTTTTCATTCTTGGCTGGAGATAAAAAACATTGCTCTAGGAGGTGTAATTCCTAAAAATTTACTCGACACCTCGATAGGTTTGGGAATGGTAAAGGATGCTTTGGGAAGAATTGAGCATGGTATTTTAGCATGATCGGTTATAGAATTGCAAGGGGTAAGTATAAAGAGGATTTATCTGGTACGGGGGCAGAAATGCACGGTGGCAGATGGAACAATAAAGGAACTAAAATTGTTTATACATCCTCATCTATAGCTCTAGCGATGACCGAAGTTGCCGTAAATGTTCCATTCGGAATATTGCCTGTGGGTTATTTTCTCATCACTATAGAAATTCCTGATCTGGAAATGGAAGTTGTAAAAGCTTCAGATCTAAAGGGTATATCCTGGGATTCACATCCACCATCTTATAAAACGCAAGAAATTGGTGATAAATTCGTCGCCAGAAATAAGAATCTGGTTCTAAAAGTGCCTTCGGTTGTTGCACCGGGGGATTTTAATTTTTTAATCAATCCGGCCCATAAGGAATTTTCAAAAGTCAAAATAACAGCTAGTCGGCCATTTAATTTTGATCAGCGTTTGTTTCAAAAAAGATAATTCGCCTCACAACCTTCTTTCCTTTTAAACAATTCTTCTACACATCATTTTTAGCATCCGTTAAAAAAAATACAACTGTCGGGTATGCCTACTTATTGTGGTTAAATTTGTGAAGGTAACAGCCTAAAATGCTTTGTTTTTCAAAAAAGCTTACAGAGGTTATACCTCTGGCTTATAAAAAAATATAGCTGGAAAATGTACTGGTAAGTCCCTAATCTTCAATATACCGATGCACGTTCCTTTAACTTTAAATTGAATTAAAAAAAAATTAAAACTATGAGATCTGTATTGATAACAGGAGCCAACAAAAGCTTAGGTTTTGAATTGGCCAAAATAATGCTCAAAAACAACTATTATGTATTTCTGGGAAGTCGCACTCTGGAAAGGGGAGAGGAAGCCGTTGAAAAACTTAAAAATGAAGGTTTAGAAAATGTAGAACTGGTACAAATAGACGTGACCGATTTAAGTTCTATAAAATCTGCCGCAGAAACAGTTTCTAAGAAATTTGGCAAACTTGATATTCTGGTGAATAATGCCGGAATACTGGGCGGTTGGGATCAAAAAGCAGTTAGCGTAAAACCAGAAACCATGCAAGAGGTTTTTGATACCAACTTTTTTGGGGTTATAAATGTTACCCAGGCATTTCTAGAGCTTTTAAAGAAATCTGATAAACCCAGAATAAGCAATATTACCTCTGGTTTAGGTTCGCTTACCTTACAGGCAGATCCAGAGTGGTCGCACGCTGATGTAAAAACCGCGGCTTACGGCCCTTCTAAATCTGCACTTAATGCATATACCATCGTGCTGGCTTATGAGTTAAAAGATCAAAACTTTAAAGTGAATGTGATTGATCCCGGTTATACAGCGACTGACTTTAATGACCACGGGGGCTCGTATAGCGTCGAAGATTCTGCACGGTTTTTATACGACCATATAGACCCCGCAGATGATGGCGCTAACGGAACCTATTTTAGCCACGAGATTGAGGAAGAACCCCATGTGAGTCCTTGGTAATGGTTATTGGCTGACTTTTTCTGGTTAAACTATTATTTAAATAATTAGCTGTGATTCCTTGCGAGAGGTTTTGCAGCTTTTTATTTGCTCTCTTTGATATTAAACTAAAAAGCTATAATGCAATTTCATGTAATGTATATCAAGCTCAAGATTCATTTGTTTATTTTTTTTATTCTTTAGGAAATAAGGAAATATTATATTTTAACTAATTCCTAAGATGTCAACATAAATTTTATATAGGAATTGGTTGCATAATAACGTTCTAATTATGTGATAGATAACTTTTGCATTTTAGTATATTTATGTTTATACTGGGTATTTTATTTTATTTGTAAAATTTTTAAAAAAAGAATAAAGAGATGATAAAAAAAATAAGGTATTTAAAGAATCTTGCAGTTTTTAAAGATTTTAATTGGGATGATGAAGTTAAGAGTGACAATAATGAAGTTTTAGAATTTAAAAAAACGAACATAATATACGGTAGAAACTATTCAGGGAAAACTACTATATCTAGAGTTTTGCGAGCAATGGAAACTGGTTTGATTTCTGATAAATATGAAAATCCTGAATGTTGTATTTGTATAGCAGAAAATGATGATGTTATACAAACCGATTTTACTTTACACAATAAAGTCATTAGAGTTTTTAATGATGATTTTATAAAACACAATTTAAAATTTATTAATAATTCAAATGAAGATGTACAACCTTTCGCAATACTTGGAGGAGATAATAACATAATTGAAGAGGAAATAAAGGTTTTAAAAGAAAAATTGGGAACTGATGAAGAAGATAAAGAAACTGCTTTGTATAAAGACTTAAAGATCTTTGAAACTATATTTAATACTGCAAATTCAACTCATTCAAAAGCTGAATCTACATTAGGGACACAATTAAATAATAAAGCTATTGGGAATCCAAATGGAATTAAATATAATTCTGAAAAATTTGGAGATATAAATTATAGTAACGCTAAATTAAAAATAGAAATTAAAATAGTTAAAAAAGAAGATTTTGAACCTATTTCTAATGAAGAAAAAATTCTAGCTGAAAAAATACTTTTGGAACAATCGAAACAAGATATATCAGATTTAGCAGACTTAACATTTTCATTTGATGAATTTTCAAATAAAGCGAAAGAATTAATCACAAAACCTATTGCTCAATCAAACAAGTTAGAAGATTTAGTAAAGAACGCTATATTAAACAAATGGGTAAAAGAAGGGAGACAACTTCATAAAAACAAATTAGATACTTGTGCTTTTTGCAATAATGAAATCAAAGAAACTCGTTGGGTGGAATTAGAAAAACATTTTGATGAAGAATCGGATAAATTAGAGAAAGAAATAATTGGTTTAATCGTAAATATTAAAAATGAAATTGAATTGTTTAATTCAATTGAACTAGTAAAAAAAGATGCTTTTTACGCAAAGTATGATGATGAATTCGAAGCGTTAAATCAAGCATTCGATAATAGTATTACTGAATATCAAACTAGCCTTGGTTATTTAATTAGTCAATTAGAAAAAAGAAAAAACGATATTATTAATATTCAAGTATTTGAATATCCAACAAGTACTATTCCTAAAGTAGAATTAGCTTTTGAAAAGATTGAAAAGTTGTGTTCAAAATCTAATAAATATACAGAAAAGTTGAGCAAAGAGCAAAATAAAGCAAAAGGAAATCTTCGCCTGCGTGAAGTTTATGACTTTATAAATACAATAAAATATGATGAACAAACAGCGAGTATTGTAAATCTTAAAATTGTTCTTTTAGAAGAAAAAAAGAAAAGAGATGATAAGAAGGCAGAAATTGATAAAGTTCTAGATGCTATTTCTGTAAAACAAAGAGAACTTAAAGATGAAAGTAAAGGAGCTGATAAAGTTAATGAATTATTAAATAATTATTTTGGACATAACTTTCTATCTTTAAAAGCAATTGAATTTGAAAATGAAGAAACTGGAAATAAACAATATAGATTTGAGATTCATCGAGATAATAAAAAAGCATATCATTTAAGTGAAGGAGAAAATAGTCTTATTGCCTTTTGTTATTTTATGGCAAAACTACAGGATATTGACACTAAAGACAAAAAACCGATTATTTGGATTGATGACCCAATTTCAAGTTTGGATAGTAATCATATTTTCTTCATTTATACATTGATAAATACTCAAATATTTGGTGAAGACGATTTTGAACAGCTTTTCATCTCAACACATAATCTAAACTTTCTCAAATATCTAAAAAGACTGCCAAATGCTCATAATGATGATGGGAAATCTGAAAGAAAAAAACTTTTTAGATATCTAATCATTGAAAGAAATGATAAAGAATCAACGATTAAAATAATGCCGAAATTTCTAAAAGATTATGTTTCTGAATTTAATTATTTATTTGGACAGATTTATAAATGTTCAAAATTAGAAAATGTAGATGATAAATCTTATACAGCATTCTATAATTTTGGTAACAATGCAAGAAAATTTTTGGAATTATTCCTTTATTATAAGTACCCAGATTCGACAAAGTCAATTGATAAATTGAAGAAGTTTTTTGGAGATGAATCTATTCCAACAGTTTTAACGGATAGATTGAATAATGAATATTCTCATTTAAGTGGAATATTTGAGAGAGGTGAAGCAGTTGTTGAAGTTCCTGAAATGAATACAGCGGCAAAACTAATTATTGAAAGGATAAAAATTCAAGATAGAGACCAATATGACGCATTATTGAATAGTATTGGAGTCACGTTATCAGATGTAACTGAAAGTTTAACTTAATAGTTTAATATTTAGTTGTACTTACTCAGGAATGTTGACACCTGTATAAGAAATTTTGACTTATCATTAAGAACTAATAATTGAAAGGGTTGAAATATTCCTGATCAAGTCCTGAAAATATAATTATGAAGACTTGATTTTTATAGAATGAAAAATTTCTGGACTGCGCTCCAAGTAACAAAAGGACTTCTGTAAATGCAATTAACAGAGTTTAAGTTACTACCAATCTACAGCAAACTGCATTTTATCGAAAGCAATTAAATCGAGCGTGTTTAAATCCTAGTTTTACTTTAGTAAATGAAACATAAAGTAAATCTTTAATAAGATCCCTAAAAAGAAACATTTATAATTACAATTTACTCTATTAAAAACCGCCTGTTTAAGCGGTTTTTAATGCTTTTGAGCAGGTTTTAACCAACTAATTTTGAGTATGCTTTAACTACTTTTAGTTAAACATTATTAATGTTCGTAATCTATATTTTTTTCGTTTATATATTGTATAAAAATAAAACCATGAGAAAAATACTTCGATTAATTACTTTAGCACAAATGGCTTATTATACTTATGATTGGGTTAAAAACAAGCGCTCTTTTAAAGAAGAGTTCGTGCCCAATCTTAAAAAAGTAAAACGTAAGCTTTTATAATATATTAAAAGCCTGTTTTTCCAGCCCAAAATTAAAAATTACGGAAAACAGGATTTCATTTAAAAGTATGCCTTTGCTCTTGAGTTACAGAAGCGTTTAGGAGTTCGTTAAAAGTTCTAATCGTATTAAAATTGCGGGTAATTTCAGTGGAAACCGCAATCCCAGAAATACCTGTTTCTAAAAGATCCTTGACATCGTCTGTGGTAATAGCGCCAAAAGCAACTATAGGTGTTTCGGTATTTAAAGCTTCCGTAATTAAGGTATATCCATTTAAGCCTAAAACAGAGTTTGCAATTTCGGTGTCTGATTCTTCAATTTTAAAGGGATCTAAACTAATATAATCTACTTCATCGGCTAGTAACTTTTCACACTCTTGAATAGTGTTTGCTGTTGCACCTACTATTTGCCAGCTATACAGCTGTTCGCGAACAAAAGTAGGGGAGAGCGTGGTAGTGGTTAAATATACCCCATCTGCTTTAATCTCCTTAGCCAGCGCATAATGATCGTCAATCATTAAGCGGGTCTGAAAATGAGAAGTGATCTTTCTGGCTTCTTTGGCCAACTCTTCAATTTCCTTTTCTGAAGCATCGTTAAAACCTAATAGCACCAACTCAATACCAGCAGTACAGGCATTCTGAATATTCAGTAGATGTTCGTCAGGAGAATTTCCCTGAGATATATAATGTAGTTTGGAGATGATCATACCTTTAATTTTTATGGATTCGCTAAAAAAGTTTTTGACCGTTCTTAAAGATACAGATGTTAAGAGCATAGCATATTAATAGATCAACAAATACTCATTTTTAAAAAGCTTTACTAGCGACTGAGAAATCATACAAGAGATTTTTTTAGTGATCTGCCAGTATGATTTCTCGACTGCGCTCGAAATGATATCTTGATTAAATTATGAACAATTTGCTTTATAACTTCTCGACTGCGCTCGAAATGACAGCTTGATTATATTCTATCAATTTACTATTCATCTTCTCGACTGCGCTCGAAATAACGGCTTGCTTATATTCTATATAATTCACTATTCAGCTTCTGCGGTAAGAGAATCTGCCATGGCTAATTCTTCATTTTCGTTGTTAGTAGCCGGTACCGAATCTTTAAGTCGGGTGAATTCTGCTACACGTTCTGTATCATCTTCTTCATCAGAGAAATACGGGAACACATCTATAATAGGGGATTCTGAAACGGCAGGTATGCTGTATTCCCCCATTGTATCTTTCATCGTGCTCAACGTATGCTCAAAGGCTTCCTTTACATCATTGGCCTGAACCAAAAGATAGATATTTGTCTTACGCTCTTTACCACTTTCTTCATCAAAGGCGATTAAGGAAACCTTGGATTTAAACCAACGGTCACAATTCTCAAAAGGATGTATTTCGGCATAATTGGCGACTTTAATATTGGTGATTCTAATTTCGTCACCTTCCATTAAATAGGGAGCCATTTCTTCGGTTATTCTGCTTTCGGCTTCTGTATAGGAAACAGCATCTACTAAAAAGGGTTCGGTTTTCACCTTTTGCTTACCTGATGCTTCATCAAATTTTCTATATTTTATCTTGCATTCGTACCACGTTGCACTCATATATTTTTCTTTTTAAGGATTCAAAAATAGGGTTTAGCTTTAGCCGAAAACATAAAAAATAAGGATAGATATTCACAATTTACCCAAGGACTTTTAATATACTACTTATGGCTTAATAATGATAAGAATATGTATTACCAGAAATGTTAACTGTAATACTTATAGTAAAGAAGCTAAAGCAGGTTTAGGTTAGATGGATATTCAATTTAAAATAATTATTGAATAAATCAATATTTAAATAAGTCCTGGATAAAAGAGTAATGTAAAGGTCTCAAATATAAATGCTCATCAAGAACGATGAACTTTTTATGGATTGATTTTGTTAAATTTTCATTTATTATAAAGTCAATTTTACAACGGAATCGCAAGGGTTTTTAATAAATTGACAGTGTAGGCATAGGTCATTTTTCCGACTTAAGAGCTATTATTTTATCTATTATTGATTTACAAACTATAGAATATTTTATTATATTTAACTATCCCTTTTTTAAAAAAAAATAATGAGTTATACGCATTCATTTATTGGGGATTTTTATGTGCCAATTCCGAAAATTTCCCTAAAGCAAATAAAGCAGTTTGAGACGAATGGTTTGGATAGTTCGCAATATTTATTGGAATATGTTAATTACAGTATTCTTCACAATCCGTTTCGAAAGTTTCCTTATTTCACCGCGAGCAATATACACGGTAATCTGTTTCATCAAATCAATAGAAATGAACTCTTCTCTGGGAAAGGTGATAAATGGAAAAAAGATGGACGTATCCCAGAGAAAGAACAATTGGGTAACGAATTATATAATGCAGTAAAAAGTGATTTTGACAAAGGGCATCTAACAAAACGCGAGGATGTTCAATGGGGAACAGATCGGAACAAGGCCATAGCAGCAGCGGAATCTACCTTCTATTACACTAATGCCGTGCCGCAAGTGGACAAATTAAATCGAGGTATTTGGAGACAAATTGAGGATTATATTCTGCACCATCAAACCGTTACTCAACAAATTAAAATCAACTTATTTACTGGACCTGTTTTTCTTGAAGATGATCCAGATTTTGTCACAAAAGTCAAAGATAACACCATACAAATCCCATATTTATTCTGGAAAGTGATTTACTACCTAAACAATAAAAAACTACATCGAACAGGATTTTTAACTAGCCAGAAGAATATACTAGAGAAGCGTCGCATTGTAAAACCGACCGTTCGTGGAGATACTGAAGACGATTCTGATTTATTTATGACATTTAAAGATGCAGAAACCTATCAAGTTAGAGTTGACTTTATTCAAAAAATCTCTGGACTGACCTTTCATGAAGCTAATGAAAATTTTCTAAAAGAAACTCCTGAAGAACTCATTATTTCTGGTGTCAATGTGCGGTCAGACCAGATCATGGATATCAAAAATGCAACTATTAATTTAATACTTTAATTTAAAGCTGTGATAAAGATATTATTCATAAAGGTAAATCCGGAAGGTACTACAAATCTATTCCTTGATACAGAAGAAAATAGCATTGAAGAATCACGTATGTCATCTGATAATCGCGACTATTTTGAGATTAAATCAAAAGGAGCTGTAACTATAGATATGTTGCATAGCTATCTCGAAAGTTATAAACCAAATATTTTGCATATCTCTGGTCATGGTAGTGATGAAGGGGTACTTTATTTTCATGATGAAGAGAATTATAAGAAGGAAGTATCGTTAAATATGTTTAGTGAGTTTATACAAAATTACAAGCCAAATCTTAAGTGTGTATTTATAAATGCATGTTTTAGTTTGAATGAAAAGCATGATTTTGCTGTGACCGAAAATCAAGCAGTCATTGGAATGAAAAGTGTCGTGCCTAATGATACAGCCTTATCGTTTTCCAGAGCGTTTTATACTTCTTTTTTTGAGGGCAAGTCTATATGCAATTCATTTCAAACCGCTGTGGATGTTGTTGGAATCAATGGATTTGGCGAAGAAAGCATTCCCATTCTAATTGGCAATACCGATCTTCGATTAAATCATGGCACTCATGAAATACAACTGGTAGAAATTGTACCACCTGAAAATTTTATTTTATTTAGAACCAAACGTCAAAGGCGAAAACGAGATTATCACATATTAATTGGAGCAACCATCTTGATATCTATTTTTCTTGTAATAGCATCATTAACCTATGGTCAAGATAAAGTTTACACACTTATCGGTTTGGTACCACTTGGTTTGATTAAATGGATCAAAGACAAATTAGATAGGATTGAAGACTCCTTAACTTTATTAGTGCTGCTAGAAACTGAAATTAAGCAATTTGTGATCAGACTTCAAACACCTCCAATTCCCGAATCAGCAGACGATACTGCTAAAAACTTAAATCAACAATTTTGGAATATTGTTAAATAATTTATACTAAAAATGCTATGAGTCAATTTAACGAAAAGTTTAAGGAATATGAATCAAAGAATAAGAAAAATAATAGGAATGGTATTGCTATAATAATTGTTGGTTTACTTGTTTTTGCTGGCTTGTTTATTTATAATATCTACACAAAGAAAGAAAAACAAAAAGATGTAGAGATTCTTTTTGAATATAATAACATACAAATTAAAGAGAAAGAAATTCTAGATTCCCTTAAGTATGTTCAAAAAACAAACAGAGAGGATTCCCTAAAACAAGCTCTGCAGGATGTTCAAAATAAAATAAATGAAATTAAGAATGATGCGGGAATCAACAAAGCTGTCAGAAAAAAAATGGATTTACTGCAAGACGAGGTGAATATCATTCAATCCATTGCGAGAGATACAATTATAGTACGTTACTACAAACGAAAAGCTGATGAAGACTTCGTGGAAAGAGCTATTAAAAGTATAAATGATCCCAACTTCTATTTGCATTATCGCGATGTCCCGAATGATGATGGGTTGAGAAAGGTAAACACCCTATACTATGGCAAAAACGTCAACAAAGATTATGTGAATTTACTATATAAAAAACTAATCGAAAATAAGGTTGGAATAGAACACTTAAAACCATTTTTAAGTGCAAGAGGATTTGAATGGAAGCAAGATGCTATGGAAATTGGTTTTGAAAAATCAACGTCCACTACCAATGAAAATGCCAAACTTTTTATAAGGATATATAGTTTTAAGCCAAATGAAAAAATCAAATATGCCATCAGAAACAAGCTAGAGGCTAAAGGCTTTCAAGTTAAACTATATCCCGATTGGCCTGAAAAGCCTTCTTTTTTCTCAAACCAATCTACAGTATTATACTATCATTCGTCAAATAAAAACAAAGCGATTTCTATTGCTAGAACACTCACAGAACTTACTAAAAATATTTCAACTTCAAAAGGTAAAGTGATAGAATTTGTTGTAACGATGGGAAGCGGTTATGGTGTTAATAAAGATGAAAGTAAAGAACTTTTTATCATTCATTATAAGGGAAGATAATATTTAGATTAAAAAACGTTAAATACTTTTTTTTTAAGAAAAACTAATTAGCAACCATGGAGAATAAGTCAAATCTCAACACATTTCATTTAGGCCTAACAATGGCTGGTGCGGTTTCAGCAGGAGCATATACGGCGGGGTTTATGGACTATATATTAGAGGCACTTTCCGCATGGGAAGAGGCTAAAAAACAAAATGAAACAAATCCGAATAGTAATATTCCCCATCACAATGTTATTATTGATGCCATAGGGGGCGCTTCGGCAGGAGGGATGGTGAGCATGATTACAACATTGGCTCTTTGTTCAGGGAAAATTGAACCCGTAAGGGAGGTTTCTGATATAAAAACTGGTAATATTCTTTATGACAGTTGGGTATTTCTTGATGATGATGACAGCCTATATGATGGCAGTGGAAAAGGAAAAACGACCTTCGAGAAAATGCTTTCCATTGACGATTTCAAAGATAACAAATCTGCACCATCATTATTAAATTCAAAACCCATTGATAACATTGCCGAACAGGTTTTTGAGTTGCTTCCCGAAGATGCCTCAGTTAATAAACTTCCCGATTACATATCTAAAGACCTTAGGGTTTTGTTGACGGTCACTAGTTTACGTCCTTTGGATTATAAAGTGAAATTGAGTAAAATAAAATCAAAGTTCCTTGATTCAACTCCAGGCCATCGCATTAGTAATCATGATATTGTTGCACATTTCAAATTAAAATTTGACGAGATAGCGGATAAAAATAAGTTTTTACCATTTTGTCCATTTATTAAAAATCGAATGAATGCATCGGGCGAAGAACTAAAATCAAATCGCGATTTTTTAATCAAGGTAACAAAAGCGACTGGAGCATTTCCTATAGGACTGGAGCCACGCTATTTTGATGTAGAATTCCCTATGGATTACGTATATAATAGCTTAAAAGAGCGCAAATCCTTTAACGCTCAAATGGATATTGAACTTAAATTGAATACGGAAAGAGATTTTCAGTTTACAGCTGTAGATGGTGGTGCCATAAACAACGAGCCTTTTGATGAGGTCTTAAGATGTCTGGTGGCTAATCATGGTCCAGAAGATTCTGTTAACCCCAAATATGGAACGGTCTTAATTGATCCTTTTCCAAATTTCGAAGATGAAGTGGTATCTGGTACACCTAATTATCAAAAAACTACTATTATGGATATTATAGGTGATTTAATACCGACGATTCTGAATCAAGCAAGAAACAAGCATAATGACACCTATGGAGTAGGATTATTTAAGCTGATGGCATTTCCCAGAAAATTAAAATTTGGCAAACTCGAAGAGGTTGATCATCCACCTTTGGCAACTGGTGGAATTGGCGGTTTTGGTGGTTTTATAGATATACAGTTCCGAAAACATGATTTTTTTCTTGGACGTAAAAACGCAAAGAATTTTTTGAGAGGTATCATGTTCATGGAATATGATGAAAATGATAAAAATAATTTATTTTACAATGTCAATAAAAATGCAGTTAAGAAGTTTAGAAAAATAGTTAAACAAATTGATGGAACTGAAAAAATATTCCTGCCAATTATCCCAGATGTAAGTAAATTGGACATTAATGATGATGCCAACCCTTCAAGCTATAAGGTTCAGAACTTTCCTAAGTTCGATAAAAATGCATTCAGAAAATTGGAGAAACCAATTAGAAGTCGAGTGAAAGAAATTTTAAAGGCTGAATTGAATGATAAATTATCGGGTTGGTTGTGGAGTTTATCTAAAGGCATTGTGATTGGTCAGCTATCAAGAAAAATAGTAAAATGGACGATTGCAACTATTGAAAAGGATTTCACAAAAAGAGGTATGTAAATGTGGTCGCTTTGGGGTTGGAAATTGTGTTTAGAAATAATAGTCAAACCAAATGAAATTCAGGTCGTAAAACAGCTGTTACATAAATGCTGATGATATAGACCTGAAGACGCTATATCTGCATCTATGTAAAATAGAACAGCAAAAGTTCTATTCGCAGTTTTACTTATATGTCAAATCTGAACTATAATTTACATTATGTAAAATAGAATATTTATAAACACCTATTTTACAAGGTTTTGTGTTTTTTAAGGCAATTACCCCTAAAACTTACTTCTCTCCCAACTTCTTAAACTAAACATAAGACTTTTTAGAAACGAAATTATTAATGTATTTTTCAAACTAAAATAATTCTATGTCTGCAGGCGGTTCTAAAATTGCTATATATGGTGCTATTGCTGCCAATACATTAATCGCGATAAGTAAATTTACTGCTTCCTTTTTTACAGGAAGTTCAGCTATGCTCGCTGAGGGAATTCATTCTCTTATAGATACGGGAAATGGTCTTTTGTTGCTTATGGGAATCAAGAAGTCCAAACGTGTTGCAGATGAGCAGCATCCCTTTGGTTATGGTAAGGAAATCTACTTCTGGAGTTTTGTCGTGAGTATTCTCATTTTTGCCCTTGGTGGCGGTTTTGCCATTTATGAAGGTGTACACGCCCTTCAGGATCCTCACGTTATTGAAGATCCCACTTGGAACTATATTGTACTTAGCGCTGCTATTGTTTTTGAAGGTACTGCGCTGATAATTGCTGTTCGTTCTTTTAATAAAACTCATACAACAGGCAACATTTTAAGCCGAATTGTAAAAAGTAAAGATCCTGCCAACTTTGCCGTTATTATAGAAGATACCGCAGCTGTGACGGGTCTATTTATTGCGCTTATTGGTGTTTATCTAGGTAAAACCCTAAACAATCCATATATGGATGGTGGTGCTTCCCTGCTCATTGGTGTATTGCTTCTTGTAGTAGCTACCTTTCTAGCTAAAGAAACTAAGGGATTATTGCTTGGTGAAAGTGCCAGACCTGAACTTTTAAATAATCTGAAAGCTATTCTGAGTGAGAAAGAATATATTAAAGATTGGTCTTTTCCCAAAACGATGCATTTTGGTCCAGACAGTGTACTGGTAGTTATAGAAATTGATCTTCTGGATGATATGGGTTTACTTGCCGCAGAAAAAGCTGTTGAAGAACTACGCAGCGAAATACAAACGAAATATCCACAAATAACCCAGATTTTTATTCAGACTACTAACGGCCTTGTTGATCCTGTTTAATTCTTAAAGCCTATAAATAAATCTTTTAGCAAGTGTTAAAAGCATTCTTAAAGTGGATGTGCTTTACTTTTATCCCCTCTTTTCTGGTTAACTTTAAGTGAAATCTTAAAAAAAACGAGATGGCACACCGCATAAAAATATTTGCTGTAATCTTTATTTGCTCCGCATTATTTGTTTTTGGCTTCTATTATTTAGGAAGTCATAATGCTTTAAATTCAGTACTGCTGGGAATTATAGGTGGTTCAGTTCTGGGTGGTCTGGGTTCCTTGCTTTTGCCTTTTGTGCGTAATCATCAAAACAAAAGCTCTCAAAAAGATCCCGAAGATTAATAACAGCTAAAATTTAATAAATTAAAAACCCGGTCAGTAATGACCGGGTTTTATAATTAGAGGGTTTTAGAAATCACTTTTTAACTAAAATCTTAGTTTGTTGTATAAATCCGTTAACCATAGGTTTCAAGAAATAGATTCCGCTTCTTAGATTGGAAATATTCAGCTTCACGTGAGTCTGACCTTCTTGCACGTTCTGTGTATCCTGATAAACTTTGTGACCAAAGAAATTGTATATCTCAAAACTTACTTCACCATTACTTGTACTGGTAACAAAAAGATTTGCTTTATTTCTTACAGGGTTAGGTACGATACGCACATCTGTAATGACGTAGTCATCATTTGCTGAACAGCTTCCCAAACTACCACCATTTCTTAACAGAGCAGGTACAGCGTACTTAGAGACACAAAGTGTTTTTCCGCGGAAGCAAACCTGAACTTTTTTGCTCCATCGTCCGTTTCCACAACTAACATCTTCAACTGTAACTGTAATGTCCTTTGTAACACTACAACCATTTGCATCTGTAACGGTTACCATATAAATAGTAGTTTCTTCTGGACAAACGGTAATAGATTCTCCCGTTTCTTCTGTACTCCAGTTTACTTCATAAGGCCCCTCTCCTACTACTATGTCGCTTACCGAAAGCTCTGTACAACTGTTATCATCATAACCTAAATAAATGGTTGTGTTATCACTTGTAGCAAATGTTATCGCATCTGGTTCAGTAACCACAATATCAGTTGCTTCTACCATATTACCGTTTGCATCTGTTGCTGTAACGCTATACGTCCCAGCTGAAAGATCAAACGCCGTCGCAGTGGTTTGACCATCACTCCATAAGTAAGAATAAGGCTCTACCCCACCAGTAACAATTAGAGTTGCCATCCCGTCATCTGCACCGTTACAAGTGACATTGTCAACTTCAACGCTCCCTAAAGAGAAAGGCTTTGTAAGTTTAAATCGTGCCGAAACGGGAAAGTGATCGGAAGTCGTGAACGTATAATCATTATCGTAAACTTCATAATGAACTGTTGCTGTACCGTCTATATAGTTGTCAAACAACTCATCTGTAACGGTAATATGATCGATCATATTCTCTCTAAAAACATACGATCTCCTACCCGCTTCGCTTAATGCAGAAGTTACTATGTTATAATGATCCATATCATTTACATATTCCACATAACTGGAAACAGTAGTGTTTATACCATCTGCCACAGTCTCATCTACATCATCATTATAATCTCCTAAAATAATTACATTACGATCTGCAAACTGAACGTCTAATGAATCCTTTAGAACTTCTACATCATATTTACGCATATCATAACGTCCCTGCGCCCCATCACTGCTATTTGCTCTGGCGTGCAATGCGACAAGATCCAACTGTTCTGTACTTCCATTAATGGTCACATCTGCTGTCATTAAAAAGGGCAAACGACCACTGGCATAAAAACGCGTATGATCAGGCTCTGGATAATCACTTAAATAACTATCATCTCCACCATTGTAATACGGATGAATAGTAGCTAATAATGCTTGTGTTTTAACCGGACTAACTGTTTCAGTCTTATAAATAAATCCTACTTTTTGAAAAGGAGGTGTACCATCAGGATAAGAAACAGCATTAGAAAGTACATAATCATAACCCGGTAAAAGACTTACCAACTCAGCAAACAAGGCATCATCTGAAATTTCTTCAACAGTAAACACATCTGCATCCAATCTTTTAAGAACAGTTAATACACTGTCACGCTGAATAGGATCTGACATAGGTCCCGAAGCCGGTGAATTTGCTTCATCACCAAACCATTCTATATTCCAAGCAACGATATCAAAAGTATCTTCCTTCGGAATATCAACCGTATCCCCTTCTGGAACAAACTCCTCTGCACAAGGTAAATCTGTACCTAAACGGGGTAGTAACTGGAAGGTCTCATTAAAACGACTTACTACTCCTATAACTTCATAACAAGTTTCTGGTTGTGCTTTACCTACTAAATCTTCTACATCACTGTCTATACGTAATTCTGCATTTCCGCTAGCATCTGTAAGCACATAATTGGAGTTGCCAAAAAACAAATCTCCCGGAGTTGGGAAACTCACATCAGCGATTCGTACCAACTGACCTGGATAATTCCCTAGTTCAGCAAGGGTTATGGTAACAGGTTCTACAGTTCCTGTTGCAGGATCGTTAAGAGAAACCACATTTATAGGACTCAATTGTACCAAACCATTAAAAGAAGTTCTGGTTCCTGTAACCGTAATTGAATCACCTATATTGAAAGTGCCCATTCCGTGAACGCTTTCATCAAAAATAGCGATACCGCCGGTAGCATCCTGCATATAAGCTGGTCCACCTAATTGATCGCTTACTGTAAGAATACCAGAAATTGTGACCGTTTCCCCCTCTGCAGTAGCGCGTGCCTCTGCTATTGTAATAGGTTCTTGTGGAGTTATTACCGCATCATTTGCAGCACCCGGAGTTGGAGTATCGGCTACATAAGTTTCCGTATTTCTTGCTCCACCCGATCCATTAGGAATACGTTGCAGCGAGTGTTCTGCCTGACTGTCGTTAGCATTCTCATCAAGCTGTAACTGTCCTTCATTTAACAAAGGTAAAAGACCATCATCTGTTGCGTCTCCTGTACTGTAAACAATCGCATCTACAATCGCATTTAGAGAAACAGCCGTACCATTGGGAAAATCAGTCGCATCACCCTGATATAGAACCGCAGCATCTGCACCATTCTGAAGAGAATTAGCTCCGACTACCAGATTTACATTAAATACGCCTTCATTTCCTATTACAAAATAACCTTCAGCAGTAGTTGTATATCCATCAAGATCTATTGCATTATAGCTAGTATCACCGTTACCATTATACAGTACCAAAACCAAACCGTCTAATGGTGTATTCCCGCTTCCTCCATCAAATAGCTCTATAAATTCTGCAGTGTCATTGCCAGGAGTATCCGCATCCAGTTCATTTATAACAACAGTAATTGGCTCTGTAGCATTTGTATTGGCATAACCCGGTGTAGGGATTGCATTCACATAGGTTAATGTAGAGCGTAAATCTCCAGAACCATTTGTAAAGCGTTGTAAAGAGTGGATATCCTTATTACTCAAGGCATCCTCATTAAGTTGGTCACCCGAAGTTAATAAAGGCAAAAGACCAGCATCATCAGAATCATTAGTATCATAAACAACAGCATCTACTAAATTGTCTAAAGTAACGGCAACACCATCAAAATCTGCTGCGTCGCCTTGATACAGTGCTACAGCATCTGCACCATTTTGAAGTCCGTTGTTTGAAAATGTTATTGAAACATTTGGGACATCGGCATTTCCCAAAACAAAATAACCGGAAGCATTAGTAGTAAATCCGTCCAGATCGTAAGCTGCATAACTTTGATCATTAGAGCCGTTATAAAAAACAACTACATAACCATCCAGAACGCTGTTGCCCACTCCCCCATCATAAAGCTCCACAAATTCCATAGCATCAGTGCCCTCGGTATCAGCATCCAATTCGTTTATAATCAGCGTAAATGGCTCGATAACAACCTTAACTTCATTGGAAGCACCAGGTGTATTCAAAGCTTCTCCATTTTCTGCCACCGCATCTGGAAAACTAGGTAATCCTTCACCGCTAAAACTGTTACGTACCCAGTCTGTATCAGTATCAGAATCAGTTCCGTTAGGAATACGTGAAGCGCCACCTACTGTAAAAGAATCACCGTCATATCCTTCTGCCAGTACTACATTAGAGTAGTTATAATCGCCAGCATCAGAATCATTTACACCTACGGCATCAAAAATTTCAGTCCATGGAGTAACATCCAGAATACCATCATCATCTGTATCTAGATCGGTACCGGCTGCTCCTGTAAAGTCTGAAACCAATAAAATAGATTGAGTTCCGTTTTCAAAAGCGTTACTAAAGAAATCGGTAACATAAATACCTTCTGTATTGGTTGTTCCTAATGGATAAACACCATCTATAACCCCAGGGGCATTGTTATCCCCTTCTATAACAACTATCGAAAAAGCACTCAAATCTGTATCAGGAAATGCTATAACTTCAATAAATTCATCCGTATCACTACCTGTGTGATTAAAAACAAATTCATTAATGAGCGGCGCCAATTCCCCACCACTAAAAATCTGACCGTCATTTACCGCTCCAAAACTGTTTGTTTCTGCAACTGCCCAAGTAAAATCTTCGTAGGTTGAACCTTCGCCAGTTAAAGAAAGAGAAGCTCCTACAGGAGTATCTCCAGTTTCAGCAATACCAATATCAATACTTGTAAGTCCTATAGCAGGACCGTCTTCTGCGGTTAAGGTGCCCTCATAGGAAAGAAATTGAATAACATTACCCAAATCATCTACCAGAGCCAAACCGTCGTTACCACCATTTTGAATTCCAGACACAGGAAAATTCAATGTGCCATAGCCGTTGGTTTGGTTGGTTATAATACCATTTAAGGTAATTGTAGAATAAACGGAATTCCCATTGCCATTGTATAAGGCAACCGTCCAACCGGTAAGATCTGTTCCTGCAGGTCCGGCAATCTCTATCGCCTCTCCCGCATCACTGCTCGCATTGTCATAATGCAGCTCGTTTAAGAATACACTCTGCGCACTACTCGTTGCTGGCAACAGAACCAGTAGTGTTAAGAATGAGAATAATCGTAGTTTTTTCATCATATTAATTTTTTAATAAAGTTGAGACTAAACTAGAAGATGATTTGCAATTCTAGGTTTATACTGTATTAAATTAATATGAATTTTTCCCTACTGAATCTAAGAAGTAATCAAATAGAAAAAACGTTCAAATTACACTATTAACTTACTGTATTACAATCATCTACTAATCTAAAGATTTAAATGTTATATTATAACTTCTCATTAATCTTGTTAATAACTTCAACTGCATTTAAGTATGAATTCTAAAGCTTACATCTTGCTCACATTAAAAACAAATGCCCTGTATTTAAGTAGTGCAACAAACACTGCACCACCTACAGCATTACCCAACAACGCCAACCCTTGAAAAGTAAGATAGTCTTTTAACTCTATATTTGGAGAACTGAGCAATCCTGCAAATGCTTCTATATTGCCAATTATACTGTGATGAAGACCTGTAAATGCCATTACAACAGTAATCATATATATAATTAAAATCCTACTTACCGTTTCTTTAGAAGAGGTCATTAACCACGAAAGAAGCCCCATTAGCCAACCGGCGAGAATGGCGCTGACAAAAATCACATAGCCGCTAAAATCTGTTACATGTTCTCCTATATCATTAATGGCTTTTGCTTCAAAGATGCCGAGCTTGGGACCTATCCAGATTAAGACTAAAGCCATTAAATAACCACCTATTAAATTACCCAGAATTACCAAGCCCCAAAGTTTCAGTAGGCTCCCCACTGATTTTTTTTTGTTGAGCACCGGAAGCGTTAACAAAGAGGTTTGTTCTGTAAATAAGATTGACTGTCCTAAAATGACAAGAATGAAACCTATAGGATATACAAATGCCATAAGCTTAAACAGCGTCTCCTCGGCTACCTTATCGTAAAAAAAAGAATAAACAGTACATAACATTAAGTAGCTAAATCCTATCTCAAGCCCTGCCGTTAAAGAACTGAGCAGAATACTTTGTGAGCTGCGATCATAGGTTTCCTGTCCCTCGATAATCTGTTGTTTTAAAATCTCCCCATGACTCTTAGCGGAATCTTCATCAGACGTTTCAGACTGTTCCAATTCTGAATCTATAGATTCCTGCTTCTTTTTCTTATTCTCTTTTTTCTCATCCTTGTCAATGTTTTTCTTATCTAAATCTTCTTTATTTGATTCCTCGTTTTTTGTCTTCATGTTTATAATTTGTTGAGAATGTATTTTTAAGAGGCCTTACTATTTTTATGAGTTGTGTTTTAAATTAGAAAAGGCCACCGTCTTCGGTAGCCCTTCCTTTTTCTATAAAACATTTGCTTTTTTGCTAACTTTTAATGATTTAGTTTTTCTTTAAAATCATTTATGATACCACCTTTAAGCAAAACACGTATTTGTCGATCACTTAAAGTATGTTTTGTGGGAATTATAACATTGCCTGATGCCTTTTTAACCACCACTTCTATATTTTCTCTGTTTTCTACAGACTGTCTTAGGTTTTTTAAGAGAACGGTATCGCCCTGTTCTATTTT